>JBOHDW010000001.1:0-2846 GCA_050700795.1 Nocardioidaceae bacterium
GACGACGAGCCCGGCGAGTACGCCGCCGGCGGCCTCCCAGACGAACTCCCCGCCGACGCGCCACCAGGTCATCGCGCCGGTTGCGATCGCCGTACGCAGGGCCACCAAGGCCGTCGCGTCGTTCAGCAGCGACTCGCCCTCGAGGATGGTCACGACCCGCCGCGGCATCCCGATCCGGCGGGCGATCGCGGTCGCGGCCACGGCGTCGGGCGGTGCGACGACCGCGCCGAGCGCGAACGCGCCGGGCCAGCCGACACCCGGGAGAACCGCGTGGACGACGACGCCGACCCCGGCCGTCGTGAACGCCACCAAGCCGATCGAGAGCAGCAGGATCGAGCGGCGGTTGTTGTTGAAGTCGACCAGGCTCGACTGGAGGGCCGCGCTGTAGAGCAACGGTGGAAGGAGCCCTACGAGCGCAACGGTCGGGGACAGGTGCACCTGGGGGACGAACGGGAGGTACGAGCCGACGATTCCGAGCGCGACCAGCACGAGGGGCGCCGACATCTCAAGACGGCGGGCCAACCCGGAGATGGCGATGACCACGACCGCGAGAGAGGCCAGGGACAGGGCGACGTGCATGGGGGTGATTGTGCCCTGCGGGGTCTGCTCCGGTTCACCATGGTGCCATGGTGGACCGCCGCCTCCTCGAGCCTCCCGAGCGCCTCAGTCGGCCGCCACCCAGCGCATCGGATCACCCCAGCCGAGGTCGGAGATCCCGGCCCGGTCCAAGGCGATCGCCACCAGCGTCCGATGGTGTGCGGCGAAGGTGAGCACGTGCGCGATCATCCCGCCGTAGGTGAACACCTCGGCCGGCTCGCACAGCGCATCGACGAAGGTGTCGTCGAGCCGTCCGTCCTCGGCCACCTGCCGAACGTGGCCCAGGTACGTCGGCCCCTCCTCTGCGAGCCGCTGCCTCATCGAGGTGATCGACTCGTGCTCCTCGACGGACCAGTCGTACTCACGGTTGGCCAGTGCGGCGTTCCACATGCCCATCTGACCGACCAGACGCGACAGCAGCCGGCGGATCGACGAGTCCTCGTCGGACTCGATGGTCGCGTCGAGCTGCTCGTCCGACAGTCGGGTGGCGCAGCCGATCATCTCCCCGGTCAACCAGATGTGGTGCTCGACCATCTTGATCAGCAGGTCCATGGGACTCACCTTCCTTCTCGCGGGCAGCCGGAGCCCTCCCGGCGGGTGGAAATGCACGTTGCTCTTCGCGGGGATCTGGGTTCTTGTCGGTCGTGCCCGCCACCGGCTCGGCCCCACGCCGTACGCCTTCGTGAACGCCCGGGTGAACGCTTCGTGGCTGCCGTAGCCGGCCTCGACCGCCACGTCGAGGATGGTGCGGTCGGTGGAGATCAGCCGGTACGCCGCGCGCTCGAGCAGCAGCCGGCGGCGGAACCGGGTCGGCGGTTCGCCCGCCACTGAGGAGACGATCCGGTCGAGGTGGAACCGGGAGAGGTAGAGCCTCGACGCCAGCTCGTCGCCCTGGAGGTTCGGCTCGTCGAGCGCATCGGCGACGACGTCCACGAAGGCGGCGAACGTATCGGTCGCGGTGCTGGTGCTCATGGCCAAAATGGTTCCCGATCTCGATGGGGAGGGCTTGATCGGCCTTGCTCCATCCAACACGGGACGCCTCAAGACGTCGACTCACCACGATGAACCGGAACTGACCACGGGGAGTTCCGCTAGGTCGGTTCCGTTTCACCATGGGACCATGGTGAAGCGGCCCCCGAACTCGCACCCAACCCACGGAGCTCGGCATCCAGGGCCCGCCGCCCGTCCCGGCCCACGACGGCCTCCACCACCTCGATCCCCCCGGCCGGGCTGGCCAGCGCGTGTGCGAGCTCCTCGATCGAGGACACCGGCCAGTGCGGCGTACGCGTGGCGGCACACAGGGCCGCGATGTCGACATGATGGGGGGTACCGAAGAGCCGCTCGAACGAAACGGCGTACGACGGGTCGCCCTGTTCCAACGACGCGAAGATCGAGCCCCCGTCGTCGTTGACGACCACGATCGTCAGGTCCGGGCGGGGCTCGTCCGGGCCGAGGATCAACGCGTTGCTGTCGTGCAGGAACGTCACGTCGCCGACGAGCGCGAAGGCGCGAGAGGTCCGCGGCCGGCCCAGCACCGCCCCGATCGCGGACGAGAGCGTCCCGTCGATCCCCGACAGCCCGCGGTTCGCCAGCACGAAGCGGCGGCCACCGACCTCGTAGCGCGGCACCATCAGGTCCAGGTCGCGGATCGGGTTGCTGGCCCCGACGTACAGCAGCCCATCGCGGGGCAGCGCCTCCGCCACCGTCCGGGCCACCTGGTGCGGCAGCAGCTCCCCCTTGCTCGCGAGCAGCGCATCGAGGGCCCGGGCGGTCAACGCATCCCGGGCCCGCCACTCCTCGAGCCAGCCGGGGTCGTCCTTGCCGTCGACGGTGAGGGCGTTCTCGACCCGGCCACGACCCGTGAGGTCGGTGGCCCCGCCCGGGCCGGGTACGACGACCAGCTCGACGTCGTCGCGGCCGATCAGCCCGGTCACCGGTCGCGACAGCGTCGGGTGGCCATACACGACGACCCGCTCGACCCGCTCCCCGAGGCCGAGGTCCTCCAGGAGCAGCCGGTAGGTGCGAATCGCATGGGTACCTGTGCGCGAACCGCTCGACGGCTCGGCGAGCAGCGGCCAGTCGGCCGTCTCCGCGAGCATCCGCGCGGGCGGGCCGGCATCGTCGCCGGCCACCACGACGGTCCGGGGACCGAGTTCGAGGCGGGTCGGTTCGGGGCGGACCCACGCCGGGGGGGTCACCGGCGCCCGCTGGTCGGATCGGGTCCGCTCTCCCGGAACGAGTGGTTCGGG
>JBOHDW010000002.1:0-14826 GCA_050700795.1 Nocardioidaceae bacterium
GAACAGAGGATGGGAAAGCAGTCGGTCGGCGTGCTCTACGCGATCGTGCTGGTCGCCGTCGTGGTGGGCGTGGACCTGCTGTTCTTCAGGCACCACCTCTGGCCGCGGCTGATCGTCAACGTAGGGATCGTCTTGGTGTTCGGGGCGTTCTACCTGAGGTTCAGGAACCGTCTCTGAGCGCACCGGACCGGCGCTGGAAGTGCAGGTCGATCTCGTTGGCGTAGCGGCGACCGAGCTCGTGACCGTGCTCGGACACCCAGTCGGTGAAGGCCACCGTTCCGGTGGTGGGGGCGTCGGAGTCGGCGAGCCCCTCGGCCATCGCGTGGTACTCGTCCGGGGTGAGCAGGGTGTCTCGCAGGACCAGCCCGAGCACGCCCGACAGGCGAGTGAGGGCGAACCCCGGGACCGGCGCGACGACGGCGTGACTGCCGACGGCGGAGCGGACGGCGTCGACGAGCTGGCGGAACGTCAGACTCTCGGGGCCAACGGCGTCCACCACGATCGTGTCCGTGCGGCCGCCGAGCTCGACACAGAGGCGCGCCAGGTCGTCGACGTGGATGCCGCGCACCCGATAGTCGCCGCGGCCCCCGATGGCGAAGACCGGCACGTGGCGGAGCAGCCAGGCCACGTTGTTGACCAGGACGCCGGCGCCGCCGAAGAGGATGGCCGGCCGGACGATCGCGTGTGACACACCGACGTCCGCGAGAAGCCGCTCGACCTGCGCCTTCCCCCGGAAGTACGGGTACGGCGAGTCGACCGAGGGGTGGGTGATCGAGACATGCACGATGCGTTGCACGCCGGCCGCGGCCGCCGCCTCGAAGAGGGTCCGGCTGTTCGCCACGGCGGCCGCATGGTCGACGTACCCGTGGGCGAAGCGAACCCAGTAGGTGTTGTAGAGCGTCTGGGCTCCGCGCAGCGACTCTGCCAGCGCGTCCGGATCGTCGAAGCTCAACGGCCGTACGTCGATCGACGTGCCGGAGGGGGCTCGGTCGGGGTGACCGGTGAGGGTGCGAACTCTGCGTCCCGCTTCGATGAGCTCCTTCGCGATCGCGCGACCGGAGTAGCTGAACGCGCCGGTGACGACATCGACGCTGGTGTGGTCGTTCATGAGGGGTGCTCCTCGAAGGTAACGTCGGTGCCCTGCGCGCCAGGGGCCAGGTCGAGTAGTCCCGCGACGAGTCGGGCGCGGTCGAACAGGGCGAGCGCCGCCGCCCGGTCACCGTCGAGAGTCGCGAGCAGCTCCAAACCGAGGAAGCCGGCGACAACACCGTGGGCGAGCTCCCGGCGAGGCAGCAGCAGGGCGACCGGGGACCCGGCCAACGCCTTGCCGACCGCTCGCTCGGCGAACTCCCGCCACGGCGCCAACCGGGCCGCGACCTGCTCGCCGAGGCCGGGCGTCGACTGGGCGCCGGTGATCATCTCCACGAGCACGGCCACGTGCCCCGCGTCGAGGTCCTCGCCGAAGATGGTGCTGGCGGAGTCGATCAGGTCGACCAGCGTGCCGGCCCGGTCCAGGACCTCGGTGTAGGCCGAGAGCCGACGGGCACTGACGTCGTCGAGGGCGGCGAGGAGCAGGTCGACCACCGAGCCGAAATGGTAGAAGACCAACCCTTGGTTGCAGCGGGCGCGGCTCGCGATCTCCCGTGCGCTGGCGCCGGCGAAGCCGACCTCGCGCAGCGCCTCGATCGCGCCCGCCACCAGCGCCGCCCTGGTGTCGTTCGCGCTGGTCTGCCGGCCCGCGGTCGATGCGGACCGACGCCGTCCGGCGGTGGCCATCCGAGCCTCACTCTCCCTGTTGAGCGCATTGTTTGAGCAACTGCTCAAGAAGCGTAACACGTCTTCTCCTTGGTCGGGCGGCTTCCGGAGCCAGAGTGTCCGGATTGGCGGGTAGCGTGACGGGAAACAGTGAACCGACCTAGACGGGAAGTGAGATCACCGATGGCCGAGGTTGTGCTGTTCCACCACGCGCAGGGGCTGACTCCGGGGGTGATCGCGTTCGCCGACCAGCTGAGGGCCGCCGGGCACGTCGTACACACCCCGGACCTCTACGACGGGAACACCTTCAAGACCCTCGACGAGGGCATCGACTACGCCAGGCAGGTCGGGTTCGACGAGGTGCTCGAGCGCGGCGTCCGGGCGGCCGACGGGCTGCCGTCCGACCTTGTCTACGCCGGCATCTCGCTCGGCGTGATGCCCGCTCAACGGCTGGCGCAGACGCGGCTCGGTGGGAAGGGGGCACTCCTGTTCGAGTCCTGCGTGCCCACCTCGGAGTTCGGCACCGGCTGGCCCGACGGAGTGCCGGTCCAGGTGCACGGTGCCGACGGCGATCCGTTCTTCGCCGGTGAGGGCGACATCGACGCGGCCAAGGCACTCGTCGCGGAGGCCGATGCAGGAGAGCTCTTCATCTATCACGGCGACAATCACCTGTTCGCGGACAGCTCGCTGTCGTCGTACGACCCGGAGGCCGCGGCGCTGTTGACCGAGCGTGTGCTGGCCTTCCTCGGCGCCGTCTAGAAGGTCCCGACACTCAACCGGTGAGGATGACCCAGGTGCGCCCGTCGATGAGCTCACGGGTCGCGTCGAGGTGCCCCGCGTGCGTCGCCTCCTCCACGATCACGTGCAGCAAGACGTCTCGGACCGTGTCCAGCCGCCAGCCGCCGAAGAGCTCCGGCGGCCACCAGGCCGGGGCCGCGTCCAGGTCGGCGGCGGCGATGATCTCGTCGGCGCGGGCCGACTCCTTGCGGTAGCCGTCGAGCACGGCTGCGGCGGGGACATCGGCCGGGACCTGCCACACCTCGTCCCCGATGAGCGCGAGCTCGTCGATGGTGTCCTGGTCACCGGCGGTCACGGCACGGAACCAGAATCGTTCCACGTCGACGGTCAGGTGGCTGATCAGGCCGAGGCAGTTCCACCCTGTCGGTAGTACCGGTCGTCGGAGGGCCTCCTCATCGAGGCCTTCGAGGATGCCGAGCACGTGTTGGCGCACGCCCTGCAGGGTTTCGAGCAACGCGTCGGATTCGGGGGTCATGGGGCTCCTCGTTGGGGGGTCAGTTGTAGTGGCGAAGCGCGGGCCACATGCTTGCCCAGCTCGACGCGGTCCTGCAGAACAGCACGGGGCCGCCCTGCTCCTGGTTGTCGAGGCCGACCCCGTCGTCGATGGTCGCGAGTCGCCTGCAGTCGATGAAGTGTGGCGCGGCGTCCGCGGGTCCGTCGTACCCGAGGAGGAGGGCGTCAGTCGCGCGCGGACCCGGCTGCCCCCACCCGCTGAACCCGTTGTGGCCGCTGTAGGCGCGCGGAAGGCCAAGCTTCGCGCCGAGCAGGTCGACCGCGCCCGCCTCGCCGTAGTTGCCGGTGAAGATGACGGTGTGTGCCCGCGTCGTGACCGGTAGGGCCTTCCACGCGGCGGCCACGGTCGCGACGAAACGGGGCCACCCCACTGTTTCGCCGAGGTCGGGGTTGATTGCCATCGGCGCGCTGCCCGGCAGCTTCGCGGCGGGCAGCAACGGCAGCGCGAGGAACGCGCTGATCACGATCGACAGAGCGAGCGCTACGAGCAGGACGCTCAGGCGCAGCCGGGCCCGAGCCCGCCGGGTCCAGTCGGCGACGGGCAGGGCGCCCATGCCCAGCAGGACCGGGTAGAGGCTGGCCAGGTAGTAGGCCTTGCCGTCACCGGCCAGGTAGGCGAGCCCCGCGACGACGTAGGTCAGCGGGACGAAGCGCAGCGACCGCAGCGCCGTACGCCGCCAGGGCAGGAGCAGTCCGGCGATCCAGACCGGGACCAACAGGGGACTGACCATGACGAGCTGGAACGGGATGAAGCCGACGCGGCCCCCCTCGGCCGATCCGGCCACGTTGCCGGCGATGGTCAGCTGCGGCCAGTCGTGGGTCGCCTGCCAGACGACGTAGGGCCCAGCGATGACGATCGCCGCGACTACGGCGCCCGCCAGCCACTTGGAGCGGAACGGCCAGCGCGGACCGACGACTGCCATCATCGCCAGGGCTATCACCGAGACGAACGCCACCTGCGGCTTGGCCTCACACCCGATCCCGGCCACCACGCCGGCCCACAGCAACGACGCGCCACTGTGCCGCCGTACCGCCCGGATGAGCAGCCAGCCCACCGTGGACGTGGCGAGGACGTCGTAGGTGGTCGTGCTGACCATGTGCCCGGTCGCCAACACGAAACCCGAACCCGCGGCGGCGCACGCGGCCACGATCTGGGCCCGCCGGTCCCCGCCGATCTCGCGGGCGATCAGGGCAGCGAGCAGCGTGATCGCGGCGGCCGCCAGCGCCGAAGGTAGCCGCAGCACGCTGACCGATCCGGGAGCGAGCTGGTTCATCGCCCAGCTCAGCAGCGGCACGAGCGGTGGCTGGTCCGGGTACCCGAACGCGGGGTGCCCGCCGGCGGCGATGAAGTACATCTCGTCGCGGTGGTAGCCGTATCCCGAACTCGTCGCGACCAGCACCGCGAACTGCACGATCGCCACGACCCAGGCCCAGCCGGTCGGTCTGCCCCGGTCGACCACCGGGGCGTCGTACGTCGGGTTCTCGGCGATCACCGGATCAGCGTCTCAGCGTTCGCGACTCTCGCGAAGCAATTTTCACAGCAACCGTCGACCCGGCTTGAAAGCAACGCTCAAACCCGTCGACCCGGCTTGAAAGCAACGCTCAGCACGGGTCGGGGTCGAACGGCAGCAGAGCGGAGGGGGCAGTACGGGGATGCGTGCGTTGCTGGCCCGGTCCGGTTGGGCCGGTTCTCCCCGGCGCGCCCGGTTTGGCCGAGTTGGTCCGCGTAAGTCCGGCATGGCGGCTGTTTGGTGGGTGGGAGTGGCGGACGCCGGGTCGCTCAGCGGAGGGCGGTCCGGCGACGGGCACGGTCGCTGCAACCCTTCACTTGGGCCGGTTTGGTGCTGTGGAACGGTACGGCGCTGGAGCCCAGCTGTTCGCAGCCGTGCCGTTCCTCAGCTCGCTGGCTGACTCGCGCCGCGTGGCGGAGGGGCGGCGCGGGCCCGGGCTACGGGCGTGAACCAAACCGGTGCGAGCGCCGTACCTAGGGGTGGACCCGAACGTGCGGACAGGACCGTGAGCCCGTCCCGAGGAGATGACCACCATGATCGAGAAGCCCCGCCGCCTCTGGCGCGCCGTCCGCCTTGGCGTCGCCATCGCCGCCTCGCTGATGCTGCTGGCGGCCTGCGGGGGCTCCAGTGGCGGGGCTGCGTCGGGCGGCTCGTCCGGGCCGGCGACCGTGGAGACCCACAGCAGCGACCTCGGCACCTACCTGACCGACGGGTCGGGACGAACCCTCTACCTGTTCGCCTCCGACACGAACAACAAGTCGGGGTGCTCCGGCACCTGCGCCACCTACTGGCCCCCGGTCAACACGACCGGCGCCCCGAGCGCCACCGGTGGTGCCACCGCTTCCATGCTGGGCACGATCACCCGCTCCGACGGGTCGACGCAGGTGACCTACAACGGACACCCGTTGTACTACTACGCCAACGACGGAGCGGCCGGTGACATCAAGGGCCAGGGCAACACCAAGTTCGGCGCCCGGTGGTGGATCGTCTCGCCGGCCGGCGCGGAGATCACCGCTACCGGCAGCACCGGATCGCCGTACGCTGCTCCCTCGACAGGGGCCGGTGGCGGCTGGTCGTGAGCGCGCCCTCCGTGCGTGAGGGCGGGTACTCCGGCCGGGTCAGCCCCGGTACGCCGATCGGGGCGGTGGCCTTTCTCGGGGTGGTCATCGTCTCGCTCGGCGGCCCGCTGGCGTTGGCGGCGCTGTATGCCCCGAGCATCGTGGCCGATGCGAGCGCCTCGGCCGGCTTGGTCATGGTGGCGGCGGCCGTCGTCTTCGGCGTACCGCTGCTGGTGTGGCTGCGCTACTCCCGCGAGGTAGCCACCCCCGGCGGGCTGTTCGGCTTCGTGGAGGCCGCGGCCGGTCGGCGAGCGGCGCTGGTGCAGGGGTGGCTCTGGGTGGCCAGCTATCTGCTCTACGTGGTCTACACGACCGCCTCGATCGTCTACGACACGCTGCCCGCCGTGCTTCCCGGCATCCGGCCGTACCGTCCGCTCGTGGAGGTGCTGCTCCCGATCGTGCTGGCGGTGGTGATGCTGGCCGGCCGTGCCGTCACCCTGGCCGTGATCGGACTGCTCGCCGCCGGGCAGATGATCCTGGTCGTCGTACTGGCGGCCATCACCATCGGCCACGACTCACCGGCATCGTCCTTCGGGGCGCACGCGTCGAACGGCTCCATCGGCAGGGCGACGGTGCAGACCGCGCTGCTCTTCGTCTGTGGCAGCCTGCCGCTGTTCCTCGGCGGCGAGGTCGCTCGGCCCACGCGCACCGTCCGTCGGGGACTCGTGACGGGCTACCTGCTGGTGGTCGTCGGGATCGTCGCGACGGTCTTCCCGCTCGCGGCCAACCCCGCGTTCACCCGGGCGGCCATCCCCGGGATGTCGGTGGCCCGGGTCTTCTCCGGTCACCCGCTGGCCGTCACCGTCGGCCTCGGTGTGGCGGCCAGCGTGGCCGGGGTGATGCTGGTGGAGTTCCTCGCCTTGAGCCGGCTGCTGCCGGTGATCACCGGCCGTTCGACCGGTCTGGTCGTCGTCGTACTCGCCGTCCTGCTCGTGGCCGCCGGCCCGATCAGCCTGATCAACCCCGACGCGTTCTACGACGGGCTGCTCAAGCCGTCCCTCGTCGCGTTGTGGCTCAGCCAGCTGGTCGTCTTCCTGGTCTACCCACGCTTCGCCGCGCACCGGGGTTGGAACCGCACCATCAACGGCGCCCTGGCCCTCGGCGGATCGGCGTTCGCCGTGTACGGCATCTACGCCACCTTCCAGCACGCCAGCACCTGACCACGCGAGGCCCCTCAGCGATGCTCGAAGGCCCGCAGCGCGCCGACCACCAGCAAGAAGAGCAGCGGGATGGCCCCGAGCCAGGCGAAGCCCAGCCGTTCGGCCAGTACGCCGCCGATGGCCGGGCCGGCGAGGTAGCCGAGCATCGCCACCTGCGACCAGACCGCCATCGCCGAGGTGATCCGCTCCGTCGGGACCCTCGCAAGGAGCAGCCCGGTCGCGCCGGTCTGGGAGAGCCCGGCACCGAGCCCGACGAGGGCGAGCCCGGCCAACCACGGCCAAACGGTCCCGGTCGCGCCGATCAACACCACGCCGACGATGATGCCGAGCCCCCCGGTCGCCACCGCCGGCCACGGTGGGTAGCGGGCCGCCGCGATCGAGCCCACGGCGATGAGCAGTGCGGCACCGACGTAGGTGATGCCGATCTGCGGCTGGCTCAGCCGCGCCGCGAGGTGCAGGGGCAGTACGCCGTCCAGGAGGCCGGCGGCGCTGATCGCCATCATGATCGCGACGGAGGCCACCCAGAAGCTCCGGGTGCGCAGCGCCGTACGGTCCGGCACGAACAGCCCCTGAGGGGTGGGCGGCAGCAGCGCGGCCAGCAGGCCGAGAAGGGCGACCAGGACGCCGTACAGCAGGAAGGGGCGGGCCACCCCACCGGTGGCGCCGAGCGCGGGGCCGAGCAGGGCGCCGACCGAGTACGCCGCGTAGAGCCGGGCCATGAGGCGGTACTCCTGGCCTGGCCAGTAGGCGAGCGTCGCCAGCGTCACGCACATCCACAGGCCACCCGACCCGAACCCCATCACCGCTCGCGCCACGAACAGCCCCGGTATGCCGAGCTGGGCGGCGAACGCCAGGGAACCCCCGATGACGACCAGCACGCTCGCCACGAGCGTCTGCCTGAGCCGGCCGGCGCGGACGAGGCGACCCGCGATCGGCAGGGCGACCAGCATGGCCGCCGGGAACGAGCCCGCCATAGCCCCCATCGCGGCCGGTCCCAGGCCGGTGTCCCGGGCGATCGCCGGCAGCCCGGGCGCGATCACGCTGTAGCCGGCGGCGTCGAGCGCTCCGAGTGCCAGCAGCACGGGGAGGCGCAACGCCTCGGCCTGCCGCGCGGGCGATCTCGGACTCATACTGAGTAGCAGACCAGATCGAGGCGGCCGATGGATCGCGACCAGGACTTCTCGGCGTACGTCGACGCGCGCTGGTCCGGTCTGGTCGGCGCCGCGCTGCTGCTGGGCGCCGACCAGCCCGGGGCCGAGGCGCTGGCGAGGGCGGCGCTGCTGCGGTGCTACCGCTCCTGGGACGACGTACGCCGCAACGGGGATGCCGACACCTACGCCTATCGACTGCTGGCGAGCGGCTGGTCCCACCATCGCCGCAGGGTGACGGGCGAACCGGTCCCGCCGGAGGAGCCGGCCCGCGCGGAAGGGACGGTGCGGGTCCAGCCGCGCACCGACCTGAGGGCCGAGCTCGCGGCGCTGCCCGCCGAGCAACGAACCGTCGTGGTGCTCCGGGTCGCCGCCGAGCTGAGCCCCCGTCAGGTCGCCGAGGCGCTTGGGGTGAGCGAGGCGACCGTCGAGTCGCGGTTGGCTCGCGGGCTCGAGTCCCTGCAGGGGCGTGTGTCGGAGACCGACGGCCGAGCGCTGCTGGGGGAGGCACGCCGCGAGGTCTCGCCGCCCCCCGAGCTGGTGTCGGACGCCCGTCGAGGGGTGACCAGGCACCGGGTCGGCGCCTCGCTCGTCGCGCTCGCGGCCGCGGTGCTGGTCGCCGGGCTGGTGTGGCAGCTGCCGGGCCGGGTGGAGACCGGTCCGTCGCCGGGGCCGGGACCGGTCAAGCCGCCCACCAGCCGAGTGGTGGGCATGGGCCGGCTCGCGGTGGTGGTGCCCGCGTCCTGGGGGACCAACAATGTGCGCTGTGGGGTGGCCATCGCCGCGACCGTGGTCTTCGACTCCGAACGGCCGGCCGAACCCTGCTCGTACGTCGGCGCGGTGGCCGCCTCCGTCCACTTCGTCAGCTCGACGTCCGTCCACGCCGTGCCGTTCCTGAAGGCCGCGACGTCGGTGCGTGCCCTCGACGGGTTCGCGCTGCTGACCTCGCCACTGTCCACCAGTGGCCAGCCGCGGATGTTCAGCCAGGCGGTGGTGCTGCCGGCCAACCAGGTCCTGATGTGGGTACAGGCACGATCGCGCGCCGTGGTACGCCGAATCGTCGGGTCGGTGCGGATCGTGGAGCCGAACCACGTGGCCATCCCCTTCGACGCGAACGGGCCCGCGCAGGCCACCCGCGCGGAGATCGGCGGCACCGGCCTTCGAGTGGTGCAGGACGAGGTGCCGAGCTCGCTGGCCCCCGGGAGCCTGGTCGGCACCAGCCCCGCGGTGGGGACCGTCGTCCCGGTGGGCTCGACGGTGACCGTGCTGATCTCGACGCGGGACCGGCCGGTCTATCCCTGGGCGGAGCTCGCCCGCCTCGGTATCACGGTGCACCCGGCCGGGGGAGCCCGGCCCACCCTCGACCGCGCCCAGGCCCTCGGGCGCGCCGCCACCAAGGACCAACGCAGATTCGACCGGGTCGGCGCGGTGCTGCGCCGGGTCACCGACACGAACGCCGGGCTGGTCAGCCCGGAGGGGTACCCGCTCCCGGTCACGGACCGGCTGGTCTGGCTGGTCTTCGACTTCGACGCGGTGGCCGTCCCGTCCGGCAGTGCCGGCTCGTCGCGGCCGCCGGTCGCCACCAGCGCGACCAGCCTCAGCCTGGTGGATGCCCGCACGGGGCTGGTCCTGCTCAACGTCGAGTTCTGAGACTTGCGCAAACATTTAGGGTTGCCTAACCTAAGAGCGACGGGGATGCCTCTTTCGAAGTGGAGAACCAACTCGTGAGCCTGACCACGACCCTGCTGCTGGGCTTCATCGCCGGGGCCACCATCGTCTTCGGTCTGCCCGTCGGGCGGATGCGACGACCGAACCCGGAGTTGAAGCTCTTCTTGAACGCGGTCGCCATCGGCGTACTCCTGTTCTTGGTGTGGGACGTGCTCTCCGCGGCCTGGGAGCCGATCGACGGGGCGCTCGGCTCGGTGCACGCCGGCGACGGCGGGCTCGGTACGGCGTTCGGGTACGGCGTCCTGTTCATCGTCGGCGTCGTGGTCGGGATGCTCTCCCTGGTCTGGTACGAACGCTGGATGGTCCGCAAGGTCGCGTCGGTACGCCCGCAGGGGCCGGGAACCATGACGGCGGGGGAGGTGTCGCACGGACTCGCCTCCTGGTCGGTGGCGCGACGGCTCTCCCTGCTCATCGCGGTCGGCATCGGCCTGCACAACTTCGCCGAGGGGCTGGCCATCGGCCAGTCGGCGGCCAGCGGCGAGATCGCCCTTGCGGTGATGCTGGTGATCGGCTTCGGGCTGCACGACGCGACGGAGGGGTTCGGGATCGTCGCACCGCTCGCCGGCGACGTCGATGAGCACGGCCACTCGGTGCGTCCGAGCTGGGGGTTCCTGCTGGCCCTCGGCGCGATCGGCGGCGGCCCGACGTTCCTGGGCACGATCATCGGCCACGGTTTCACCAACGAGGCGGTCAGCGTGGTCTTCCTGACCCTCGCCGCCGGCTCGATCCTCTACGTCATCACCCAGCTGATCGGGGTGGCGTCACGCGCGCGGCGTACCGACCTGCTCGCCTACGGGCTGCTGCTCGGGCTGATGGCGGGATTCGTCACCGATGCGATCGTGACCGCCGCGGGAGCCTGAGCCACCTGAGGCGTACGGCGCCGCCCCGGGTCGACCGGAGCGGCGCCGTACTAGGTGCGACTCAGTGCACGTCGATGCTGACCATCAGGTCGCCGTTGACCACGTGCGCCAGGGAGAACCTCCCCTGTCGGTGCGCGGCCGGGTTCCCGGAGCGCGAGTACATCTGCAGGTCCGCGACCACCTGGTTGTGATGCGGAGCGGACCTCAGCTGGCTGAGCACCTGGTTGAGCGTCGAGCTCGACGAGCCGTCATCGCCGTAGAGACCGCCGTCCGAGGCGCTCGCGTTCCCGCCGTACACCTCGACGCTCCCGGATTTGCCGCGAGCGGTGGCCGGGATGTGCACGCTGACGGTGATGTTGCGGGTGCTGAACGTCCCGGAGGTGAGCCGCACGTGGAACTTCTTCGTGGAGCCGGCCCTCGCGGTGACCACCGAGTTCCCGTTGAGGGTGCGCCAGGCGCCGCGTTCGAAGGCCTGGACCCGCTTGATGGTGTAGCTGCCTGTGCTCTGGTCGAGGTGCGAGCTGGTCGTCACCGAGTCGATGGTGACCGGCTCGTGACCGTTGTAGTAGATCTCGTAGAGCGCGTTGGACAGGTCACCTCCCGTGGCGTAGGAGATGTCGTAGTCGTCGGAGTAGACGTCGCTCCTGGACACCGAGAACGCCGTACCGTTGTGGCGGGTGCCCTTGATGGTCCAGGACGCCGTACCGCTGCCCTTGCCGGTGTAGTCGAGGACCCGGTCCTGGTCGGAGATCATGTTGGCGGTGGCGATGTCCGGCACGTCGTCGGGGATCGCGATGTAGCTCGACCCCGTCCGTGAGCGGTTGTCCACGGCCACCGAGGAGGTCACCGTCGCATAGCTCGGCGATGCTCCGGTCACCCCGAGGATCCCGGCGAGGTGGTCGCCGGTGACCGTCCCGACCGGTGCCCCGAGGTTGGCGACCTTGAACCCCGCAACGGTCGGGTCCTCCTGGACGTAGATCGCGTCCGCGCCCTGCAGGAAGTAGCTCGAGCTGCCCAGGAACTCCATCGGGTGCCCGAAGCCGAGGACCTGGGTCCCGCAGATGGCGGTGACGGTGCCGATGCCCGCGGCGGTCACGTCGCCGTACGAGATCGTCGCGGCGATGTTCCCGCCCGTGACCATCGGGTACGACGGCGTACTGCTTCCGGGTGCGCCCCCGGCCATCAGGTGCGCGTTGGTCAGATGCAGCCCCTTCGCGAGGTCGGCCCGGCGCTTGTCGGTGGCCATCCCCGAGATCGAGAACGGCAGCCGCAGCCGCCGCATCCCGCCCGCGGCCTCGCTGGAGCTGGCCGCACCTGAGGCGACGAGCCTGCTCGTCAGCGCCTTGGTCAAGGTGGCCCTCGTGGCGAACTTCGTCGCCGGGGCCGCCGTGTCCTGCTCGGTGAGCAGCGCCTGCATGTCGGCGGCCGGCGTGACGCCCGCGACGGTCGACGGTCCGGTGGCCAGCCCGTAGGAGACCGCGCCGATGAGGCTGCCGTCCGAGGCGTACACCGGGGAGCCGGACATGCCCTCCCAGATCCCGCCGACCCGGTCGATCTCCGGAGAGGTCAGCCGGACCAGGATCATGTCGAGCCCCGGGGCGATCCCGTCCTGCAGGACCCCGAGCACCTCACCGCTGAACGGGTCGGGCGTGGTCCCCTGGCTTACGGTGAGCCCGGTGACGGGTTGGTTCGCGGTCAGGCTTGACTCCGGGTACGCCGTCGGGCAGTCGGTGCTCGGTGTGGAGCGGGCCGGCGAGGCTGCCCCGGAGACGGCCAGAGCCGCAATAGAGGCGAGCGCCGCAACCCCCACGGACGCTCGCGATGACCGTGCCCAGTTGGGCATGAGTCGTTGGTTCATGATCACTCCTTCGATCGGCGCCGTGCCCCCGTGGCGTCGACGCAGGGCAACAGCCTGTACGTCGCGAAGGGGGTTGACCAGAGTCGACGTACTCAGTTGTGGGTTCACCACTCGCGAGGGGTCGCCCGTTGGTCATGAACGGCATCCCGCAGGCCCGATTCGGTGCGGTTGGGGACCATTCCGCAACGGTTGGGGCCCCGTGGCCGGGCGTTCGAGCCGGGTCGACGGGGTTGTGGTTCGCGTTCAGGCCGGGTCGACGAGTACGTCGTCGAGGGTGATCGCCTCGTCCGCGAGCCGGGCCGGATCCACGTCGCGCCCGACCAACTCTCGCACCCCGTCCATCGCATCCCAGTCGTTGGCCTGCATCCCGGCCAGCACCGTGCTCCCGCGCAACCAGAACGCGGTGAAGACCCGTTCCGTGCGGTCCCCCCGGATGATCACCTGGGAGTAACCGTCCGGTCCGACGTTCCCGACGTACTCCATCCCCAGGTCGTACTGGTCGGTGAAGAAGTAGGGCAGCCGGTCATAGACCAGTCCCGCGCCGAGCATGTTGTGCCCCGCGATCTTGCCCTGCTCGATGGCGGTGTCCCAGTGCTCCACCCGGATCCGATGCCCGAGCTTGGGGTGCCACGCGTTCGCGACGTCACCCGCGGCGAAGATGTCCGGGTCGTCGGAGACCAGCCGTTCGCTGACCACGACGCCGTTGTCGACGGCCATCCCGGCCTTCTCCGCGAGGGCGGTGTTGGGGTACACGCCGACGCCGACCACCACGAGGTCGGCCTGGAGCTGCGTCCCGTCCGCCAGGTGCACGATCGCCTGCTCGCCGGAGCGAGAGATACCGGCGATCGTCGCGCCGAGCTGCAGCTCCACGCCGTGTTCGCGATGCAGGGAGGCGAACAAGGTGGCCACCTCGCGGCCGAGCACCCGCAGCAACGGCAGGGCCAGGGTCTCGACCACGGTGACCTCCGCCCCCGCCTGACGAGCGGCGGACGCGGTCTCGAGACCGATCCAGCCCGCCCCGATGATCACCACCTTGCGACCCGAGGCGAACCCCGCCTTCAGGGCGGCGCTCTCCTCGATCGTGCGGAGGTAGTGCACGGCCGGCCCACCCTCGTCTGCCATGGCGAGCCTTCGGGGCGAGGCGCCGGTGACCACCAACAGCTTGTCGTAGCCGATCTCGCTGTCGCCGGCCAGGACGCGCCGCTCGGAACGGTCGATCCGGTCGACCGCCGTTCCGGTGTGGAGTTCGATCTGTTGTTCGTCGTACCACTCGGCGGGGTGCGGGAAGACCGAGCTCGGGTCGTCGTTGCCGAGCAGCACCCCCTTGGAGAGCGGGGGACGCTCGTAAGGCAGGTGCGGCTCCTCGGCGTACAGCACGAGGCGGCCCTCGAAGCCGTCGGCGCGCAGCTGCTCGAGGGCGTTGGCAGCCGCGAGGCCACCCCCGATGACCACGAACGTGTCGCTCATGCGTTTGCTCCTCAGTGTCGGGCTAGGTCGAGTCAGTGTCGGGCTAGGTCGAGGAACTCGGCGCGCGACGACGGGTCGCTGCGGAGGGTTCCCAGGAGGGTGGAGGTCACTGTCGACGTGCCGCCGGCGCGGGCTCCGCGCAGCGTCATGCAGGTGTGCTCCGCACGGATCACCACGCCGACTCCTTTCGGATCCAAGTGGGTCTGCAGGTGGTGCGCGACCTGGCTGGTGAGTCGCTCCTGAGTCTGGGTCCGTCTCGCATAGAAGTCCACGACCCGGGCCAGCTTGGATAGTCCAAGGATCCTTTCACCCGGCAGGTAGCCGACATGCGCGACCCCGGTGAACGGCAGCATGTGGTGCTCACACAGCGACCGAACCGGGATGTCCTGGACGAGCACCAGCTCGTCGTACCGCTCGGTGTTGGCGAAGGTGGTGAAGTCGAAGTCGGGGACGGTGAGCAGCTCGGCGTACGCCGAGGCCATCCGGCGCGGCGTGTCGCGCATGTCGTCGGAGTCGACCGGGAGCCCGAGGGCCTCGAGCAGCTCCGCGGCCGCCCGCTCGGCCGCCCCGAGATCCACCTCGTCGCGCGGATGCGTGATCCGCGGCCGCCACGTCGCCACCCGAGGCCCCCGAGGCCCCCGAGGCGTGGAGGGTACGGCGCCCAGGCTGGGCTCGGTCGAGGTGGCGGTCATGGGGCATTCCTCTCTAAAGCGAGTATCCTTCACTTTAGAAGGCAACCGCTTGTAACGTCAATAACCTTCTCTGATAGAGGTCCACATGAGCGACGCGTTCGCCGCCCGAGCGGCCGGCATCGGCGCGCTGGCCGAGCCAGTCCGGCGCGCCCTCTACGAGTACGTCGTCGCGCAGCCGGGCCCCGTGGGCCGCGAGCAGGCCGCCGAGGCGTTGCACC
>JBOHDW010000003.1:0-1962 GCA_050700795.1 Nocardioidaceae bacterium
GGATCCTCCCGCTTGAGCATCTCCGCCCGCGTGCACACGGCCGCCATCGCAAACAGCTCGGCGCCGATGTCGACGACCCGGCCGAGGAACGCCTGGTGGTACTCCAGCCTCGCCTGCCAGCGGCCCATCCCGTAGAACGTCTGCCGGGCAAGCCTCCGCGAGGCGCGTTCGACGAAGCGCAAGTGCCTGGCGAGCCGACCGAACTCGTCGTACGACGTCGGCACGTTGCCCCTCCCGACGACCAGACCGGGCAGCCATCTCGCATAGAAACCACTGGCCGCGACGGCCGCGCGCGCCTTGGTCGACAGGTCCGCGTCGTGCGAGGCGAGGTCGCCGGCCGCTGACAGGTGTGCGTCGACCGCCTCCCTTGCGATCAGCAGGTGCATGATCTCCGTCGACCCCTCGAAGATCCGGTTGATGCGGAGATCGCGCAGGACCTGTTCGGCGGGGACCGCCCGTTCACCGCGCGCGGCCATCGAGTCGGCCGTCTCGTAGCCACGACCGCCGCGGATCTGGACCAACTCGTCGGCGCATCGGTAGGCCATCTCGCTCGACCAGAGCTTGGCCAGGGCCGCCTCGATCCGGATGTCCTTCGAACCCGCGTCGGCGAGCTCCGCGGAGAGCTCGAAGACCGCCTCGAGAGCGAACGTGGTGGCCGCGATGAAGGCGATCTTCTTCGAGACCGCCTCGTGCTGCCCGACCGGACGGCCCCATTGCACTCGCTCGGTGGACCACTCTCGCACGATCTTGGTGCACCACTTGCCGGCCCCGGCGCACAGGGCCGGGATCGACAGCCGGCCCGCGTTGAGCGTGGTCAGCGCGATCTTGAGCCCCTCACCCTCGTTGCCGAGTCGGTTGCCGACCGGGACTCGGACCTGGTGGAACCGGGTGACGCCGTTCTCGATGCCCCTCAACCCCATGAAGGCGTTCCGGTTCTCCACGGTGATGCCGGGACTGTCCGCCTCCACCACGAACGCGGTGATCCCGCCGCGCCGCCCGTCGCCGGCCGCCACCCTGGCCATCACCACGACCAGCTCGGCGATCACCCCGTTGGTGGTCCAGAGCTTGACGCCGTCGAGCAGGTACGCCGCGCCGTCCTCGGTGAGCGTCGCGGTCGAGGCGAGCCGCGCGGGGTCGGAGCCGACGTCGGGCTCGGTCAACAGGAACGCGGTGATCGCACCGGCGGCACAGCGTGGAAGGAACGCGCGCTTCTGGTCCTCGGTGCCGAACAGCCGCACCGGCTCGGGTACGCCGATCGACTGGTGCGCCGACACGAGCGCGCCGATGCTCGGGTGCACCGACCCCAGCAGCATCAGGGCCTTCCCGTAGTGCACCATCGACAGCCCGAGACCGTCGTACTCACGGGGCACCTTCATCCCGAAGACGCCGAGCTCGGCGAAGCCCTTGATGTACTCGTCGGGGATCCGCGCCTCACGCTCGATCAGGCGCCCGTCGAGGGTGCGGCAGTACTGCTCGAGAGCGGCCAAGAAGGCGGTCCCCTCGGCGGCGTCCGCAGCGTCGGCGCGCGGGTGCGGGTGGATCAGTCCGAGGTCGAACCGCCCGAGGTAGAGCTCCTTCGCGAAGCTGGGCCGGCTCCACCCGCTCTCCCGGGCCGCCTCGGCGACCTCGCGCGCCTCGCGCTCGGTCACCCTGGTCGGGTCCTGATCGGTGGCCATCGGCTTCCTCTCGTCGGCGCTGCCCCCTTCCTACGCGCAAGGAGGCGGAATATCGAGGCCGGCGCGCCCCGCGAACGTGGAGCGGTCGGGCCCGTCACAAGCCAGCAAGTGCGCGCTTGTGACAGGCGATCCGCGGTTTCTGCTGTCACAAGGCAGCAAGTGCGCCGTTGTGACGGCTCCCCGGATCGACGTCAGCCCTTGCGCCGGTTGATCTGCTCGGTCGCCGCCGGGAGTACGGCGTGCAGGTCCCCGACCACGCCGAAGTCGACGAGCTCGAAGATCGGCG
>JBOHDW010000004.1:0-5639 GCA_050700795.1 Nocardioidaceae bacterium
CATGTTGGTGGGTGAGATCGTTGTCACCAGGCTAGATCTTGTCGTAGCCGTAGACTGGCCCCGTCACCTCCGAAAGCGTGTGCGGCTGCAAGATCAGCGGATGGGTGGGCGCCCGCTTGATAGATGACCGGTACGCGGGATGGTTGTACTCAGGTTGGGTATCATCCGCAGTCCGTCGCACGCCAGGAACATCGGCCATCGATACAGACCTCCTCTCGCTCAACACGCCGGAGTGTTTCCGCCGTCACTCGCTCGATGTCAGATCACCATGCGCGGCCTGGGTGCGCTCTTGCAGGTCGCGCAGCGCCCAGAGTTCCGCCTCGGTTGGGGCCTCAGTCACGCGCACGTCGTCGGCGAAGCGGATCGGCCAGCCTGTCGCCGCCACGACCGCATCGCGCGTGACACCGGGATGCAGCCGCGTGACGGTTAACTCATGCGACGGCGGCTCTGGCTCCAGCACGCACAGATCGGTGATCACCGCGACTGGCCCTCTGCCTGGCAGCCCCAACCGCTCGCGCGCGTCGCCGCCATCGCCATAGCCGACGCTCGTGATGAAGTCGAGGCGCGCGACGAACGAGCGCGGCGACTGGCGCAGCATCAGGAACACCTGCCGCGCCGAGCCAGCGATCTCCGGCGCGCCGCCCGCTCCGGGCAGACGCACCTTGGGCTGGCGATAGTCGCCGATGACGGTGGTGTTGATGTTGCCGAAGCGGTCGATCTGCGCGGCGCCGAGGAACCCCACGTCGCAGCGATCGCCCTGCAGCCAGTAGTTGAAGATCTCGGGGATCGAGACGATCACGTCCGCGGTGTCGGCGAGCTCGCCGTCACCTATGGACAGCGGGAGAGCGGCCGGCTTGGCTCCGATCGTCCCGGACTCGTAGATGAGCACCAGATCGGGGTTGGTGGTACGGCGCGCCAGGTTGGCGGCCGCGCTGGGCAACCCGATGCCCACGAAGCAGGTCCGAGCCTTCGCCAGCTCTCGTGCCGCGGCGATGGTCATCATCTCGTCCGGGGTCCAGCTCGTGGCCCCCGTCACGACGAGCCCGCCGCCTCGTCCAGGACGTGCTCCTCCATCCAGCGGAGGAAGCCGTCCCGGTCCCGGCTGACCGCATCCCATGCCGCGTAGAACGCGTTGTCGCGTGTCGAGTAACCGGTGGCGTACGACGGGTGCGCCGCTCCGGGAGACAGGCACACCGCGTCCACCACCCAGCTCGGCAGCACGATCGCTCCCGGACGTGCGTCCAGCTCCGGCACGATCTCCTCGACCGTGACCAGCACTCGGTCCGCGGCCAGCACCGCCTCCTTCTGGATCCCGACGATCCCCCACAACTGGACGTTGCCTTGGCGGTCGGCCCGCTGCGCGTGGATGGCCGTGACGTCGGGGTTGAGCGCGGCGACCGCACCGAGCTCCTCGCCGGTGAAGGGGCAGGTGACCGTGGCGATCGTGTCGCTCCTGCTCGCAAGGTCTCCGCCTTGGTAGCCCCGCAGCACGGCGAAGGGCAGGTGGGACGCTCCCGCCACGTAGCGGTTGGCCATCCCCGCGTGGGAGTGCTCGTCGACCTCGAGTGGCCCGGGCCAGCCGTTCTCGACCGCGTCGCGGAACCGGTGCAGGGAGCCGACTCCCGGGTTGCCTCCCCAGCTGAAGACCAGCTTGCGGGCGGTGCCCATCCCGATCATCTGGTCGTAGACGATGTCGGGGGTCATCCGCACCAGGGTCAGGCCCCTTAGCCGTTGGCGGATCAGCTCGTGACCGGTGCGCGTCGGGATCAGGTGGGTGAACCCCTCGAGGGCAACGGTGTCACCGTCCCGGACGAGCCCGGAGACGGCAGCGCGCAATGTGGTGATCTCGGTCATGGTATTCGTGCGTATTCCGAACAAATGTTTGGAAAGCGCACGGAGTCTATGCACCGGACCGGACTCCGTCAATCCGGTCGCGCGTTGTGGCCGGCCCCGACGTGTGGTAGATCTGGAGCGTTCGGATCTCAAACTAACGTGCACCATGCGAACCACTGGCGAACGACCGGTCGGTCCGGCCGTCCCAATCGCAGGGCACGGATCAGGAGCACGCCATGGGACTGCTCGACAAGGCGGACTGGCAGGGGAACATCTTCGTCGCGGGGGAATGGCGACCCGGCAGCGCGGGTAGCTACCCGGTGGTGGAGCCGGCCACCGGTGGGGAGCTCGGCCGCATGGGGCTGGCGAACGCCGCGGATGTGGCCTCCGCGGCTCGTGCTGCGGGGGAGGCACAGCGCGAGTGGGCGGCCCTCCCGCACCCTGCGCGCGCCGCGGTCCTGCGCAAGGCCGGCGACCTCTGGGCCGAGTACGGCGAGGAGATCAGCGGCTGGAACGTCCGTGAGGTCGGAGCGGTGCCCGGGATGGCCGGGTTCGCGCTGCACGTCTCCGCCGAGGAGTGCTATGAGGCGGCGTCGCTGCCCAGCCGGGCGATCGGGGAGGTGATTCCGTCCGACCAGCCTCGGCTCTCACTCGTGCGCCGGACCCCGGCCGGGGTCGTCGCGGTGATCTCGCCGTTCAACGTCCCGAACATCCTGGGGATCCGCTCGGTCGCTCCGGCCCTCGCGTTGGGCAACGGGGTCCTGCTCAAGCCCGATCCGCGTACCGCGGTGACCGGCGGTGTGGTGATCGCCCGGATCTTCGAGGAGGCCGGGCTGCCGCCCGGGCTGCTGGCGATGCTGCCCGGTGGCGCCGACGTGGGGGAGGCGCTGGTGACCGAGCCGGGAGTACGCGTGATCTCCTTCACCGGGTCTACCGCGGTTGGGCGCAAGATCGGCGAGCTCGCCGGCAAGAACCTCAAGCGCGCCCACCTCGAGCTCGGTGGCAACTCCGCGCTCCTGGTCCTCGACGATGCCGATGTGGAGGCCGCGGTGAACCTGGCCGCCTGGGGCTCCTTCTTCCACCAGGGTCAGGTCTGCATGACGACGGGTCGCCACCTGGTCAGCAGCACCATCTACGACGAGTTCGTGGAGCGTCTCTCCGAGAAGGCCGACCACCTGCCCGTCGGTGACCCGAACGCCGCGGAGGTCGCCCTGGGACCGGTCATCGACGCGGGCCAGCGCGACAAGATCCACGGGTTGGTGACCGAAAGCGTCAGCCAGGGAGCCCGCCTGGCCGCGGGCGGCTCGTTCGACGAGCTCTTCTACCGGCCCACCGTGCTGGCCGACAGCCCGCTGACCGCGCCGGCGTTCCATGAGGAGGTCTTCGGTCCGGTGGCACCGGTGACCCGGGTCGGCTCCGCCGAGGAGGCGGCGCAGCTTGCGGCCGCGAGTGACTACGGGCTCGCGCTGGGCATCGTCACCCGTGACGTGATGCGGGGACTCGAGGTCGCCGAGCAGATCCCGACCGGCATCGTGCACATCAACGACCAGACGGTCAACGACGAGGCGAACGCGCCGTTCGGCGGCGTGCGCTTCTCGGGCACCGGCTCCCGGTTCGGGGGCGCCGGGGCGAACGTCGAGGCCTTCACCGAGACACGGTGGATCACGATGCGAGGAGAGCCGCCGCGGTACCCGTTCTAGGGTCACCTCATCATGACCCAACACCCGAACGCATCGTCTGGCCGTCAGGGCCCACCTCCCCCGACCGGGTCGCGCACCGGCGCCCACTTCGTCCAGTCGCTGGAGCGCGGCCTCAAGGTGATCACGGCGTTCGGTCCCGAGGCGCCCGACCAGACGTTGAGCGAGGTCGCCCGGGCCACCGGGCTGACCCGGGCGGCGACCCGGCGCTTCCTTCTCACCCTCGTCGACCTCGGTTACGTCCGCACGGACGGCAAGCGCTTCACCCTCACCCCCAAGGTCCTCGAGCTCGGCTACGCCTACCTCTCGAGTCTGCCGCTTCCCGGGCTCGCCGAGCCGCATCTTGAACGGCTCGTGCAGGAGACCCATGAGTCGTCGTCGATGTCGGTGCTGGACGGTCCGGACATCGTCTACGTCGTGCGGGTCCCCACCTCGAGGATCATGGCCGTCGCCATCAATGTCGGCACGCGGTTCCCGGCGTACGCCACGTCGATGGGGCGGGTATTGCTGGCCGGGCTCGACGACGCCACCCTCGAGGCGCATCTCGACGCGGTCAAGCTCACCGGGTTCACGGAGCACACGGTGACCGATGTCGACGAGCTGCGGGCCAAGCTCCTCGAGGTCCGGGCCCAGGGGTTCGCCCTGGTCGACCAGGAGCTGGAGCTGGGGCTGCGCTCCCTCGCGGCACCGGTGCGCAACCGACAGGGACGGGTGGTCGCCGCGGTCAACGTGTCCTCACACGTGAGTCGGCTCACCAAGGAGCGCGCACGGCGGGAGTTCCTGCCGCCGCTGCTGCGGGCGGTCGGTCAGATCGAGGTCGACCTCGCCAGGAGCGGGTAGTCGTCGATGCGCACCCAGGTCGTCATCATCGGAGCCGGACCGGCCGGCCTGGTGCTGTCCCACCTCCTGCACCTCGAGGGGATCGAGTCCGTCCTGCTGGAGAACCGCAGCGCCGACTACGTGCTGGGCAGGATCCGGGCCGGGGTCCTCGAGTCGTCCTCGGTCGACCTGCTGCGGGAAGCGGGGGTCGGTGACCGGATCGCCGCCGAGGGCGCCGAGCACCACGGCATCTACCTGCAGTGGCCCCACGAGCGCCACCACCTCGACTTCGTCGAGCTGGTCGGCCGTTCGGTGTGGATCTACGGCCAGACCGAGCTCACCAAGGATCTGATGGTCGCACGGGAGGAGAGCGGACGGAGGGCCTACTACTCCGTGGCCGAGGTGGTGTTGCACGACCTCGAGTCGCCACGACCATGGGTGAGCTTCATCGACTCCGACGGGGTGCCGCAGCGGGTCGACGCCGATGCGGTCGCCGGCTGTGACGGCTTCCACGGACCGTCTCGAGCGGCGTTCCCGGAGGATGCATTGCGCACCTGGCAACGGGTGTACCCCTACTCCTGGCTCGGCGTCCTCGCCGAGGTCGAGCCGTCGACCGACGAGCTGATCTACGCCTGGCATCCGGAGGGGTTCGCCCTGCATTCGATGCGTTCCGCGCAGCTCTCCCGGCTCTACCTCCAGGTGAGCGCAGGGGAGGAGATCGATGCCTGGTCGGACGACCGGATCTGGTCGGCCCTGGCCACCCGGCTCGGTGACGGTCAGGACGGGTGGCGGCTGCAGGCGGGACCGATCCTCGAGAAGTCGGTGCTGCCGATGCGCAGCATGGTCGCGGCGCCCATGCGCCACGGCAGCCTGTTCCTCGCCGGCGACGCCGCCCACATCGTCCCGCCGACGGGCGCCAAGGGACTCAACCTGGCGATCGCGGATGTGGCGCTGCTGGCCCGGGCACTGACGTCGAAGCTTCGCGACGGGAGCGAGGAGCTGGCCCGCGGCTACTCGGCGACCGCCCTTCGCCGGGTGTGGCGCTGCACCCACTTCTCCTGGTGGATGACCAGCATGCTGCACGTCTCGGGGGACCCGTTCGATGCCGAGCTCCAGCTCTCCCAGCTCCGTTGGGTGACCTCGTCCCGCGCCGGAGCGGCCGGCCTGGCCGAGAACTACGCCGGCCTCCCGATCGGGTACTGACGCCGTCCCACGGCGTTCACGGCCGGTGACCGTTCAGGATTCCCCAGTACCGTGGTCGTCGTGGACCAGTTGTTGAACCACCTGCTC
>JBOHDW010000005.1:0-3280 GCA_050700795.1 Nocardioidaceae bacterium
CGCCGGTGAGCCCGCCGGTGAGCCCGGTGGTTAGCCCGGTGGTGAGCCCGGTGGTGAACCGTGTGGTGGGTCTTGTGCGGGGCCGCGTGGTGGTGGCGGCTCTTGCGGCTCTTGTGGAGGGCGGCCAGCACCACCGGGATCTTCAGCCGCTGCCCGACGTAGAGCGTCGACCGCGCGGTCAGGTGGTTGACCGCGAGGAGCTCGGCGGTCCAGGCGTGGAAGCGGACCGCGATCCCGGTGGCGGTGTCGCCGCGGCGGACCACGTAGGGCCTGATCCAGCGACCCGGGTGCCCCTTCCAGGCGTGCCCGGTGGTCGCGCTGACCAGCCGGTACGCCGGCGCAGTCCCGACGGCGGCGGGCCCCGGCGCCGGGTCGGACCCGAGGGTGCCGCTGACCGCAACCAGGACCGCAAGGGCGACCGCGATCGCCAGGGTGGCGGCCCGGGTGACCCGCCGGATCACGGCCGGTACGGCGGAGGTGGATGTGGTCACCGTTGCCAATGTGGTCGATGCGCCCCACGAGGTCAAGCGAACGTCAAGCCACGGTTGACGACCACGCCGCGTCAATCTAGGGTTGACGCATGGCTGAAACATCCGCGGGGTCGCCGGCGGGGCCCACCGCGAGTGCCGGCGAGTGGCCCACCGTGTCCGACCTGGTCCGCGAGATCGAGGAGGGCTCGCCGCCGGCCGCCTCGCCGCAGACCCACCTGACCGCCGCCGTCCTGGCCGCCGAGCGGCTCGCGGAGGTCGGCGACGAGCTGGTCGACCACTTCGTCCAGAGCGCGCGCCGGGTAGGGGTGTCGTGGGCCGAGATCGGCGGCTGCCTGGGGGTCAGCAAGCAGGCCGCCCAGCAGCGCTTCGTCTCCGAGCGCGGGAACCCCGGGGCGCGCCGGAGCGGCTACCTCGAGAGGTTCGCCGACGGGGCCGTCGCCGCGGTCGACCTCGCCCAGGACGAGTCGGTGGCGCTCGGGCACTCCTACATCGGCACCGAGCATCTCCTGCTCGGACTGCTCCGCGTGCCGGACGGGGTGGCCGCCCGCGTGCTGGCCGCGGCCGGCGTACACCTCGACGACGCACGAGCCGAGGCCGAGCGCATCGTCGGGCGGGGGAAGGGCTCGCCGGACGGGATGCTGCCGCTGACCCCGCGCAGCAAGAAGACCCTCGAGACCGCGCTGAAGGAGTGTCGCGCGCGGTCCGGCGCCGAACCGGACACCGGGGACGTGCTGCTCGGACTGCTGCGGGACGGAAAGGGCGTCGGCCCGCAGATCCTGGGCCGGCTGGCCGGCGACCTCACGAGGCTGCGCGCGGCGACCCTGGCGGCGGCTCAGTCGTAGGCGTTGTCCGGCAGGTTGGGTGCCGGGTGGGTGGTCTGCAGGAACTTCGGCAGCGGGATCGCGCAGCCGGCCCCCTTGCAGTTGCGGAGCTTGTCGAGCATCTCCCGCATCGCCGCGACGACCCGCCTCTCCTTCGGCTCGTAGACGATGTTGTGCAGCTCGCGCTCGTCGGTCCGCAGGTCGTAGAGCTCGAACTCGCGGCTGGCGTGCTCGACGTACAGGTAGTTGCCGGTCCGCACGCCCTGGGAGAACCGCAGCGGTGACGGGCCGTCCTTCTTGACCAGGAAGTTGTCGGACTCCTTGATGTCGCCCGACACGGCGCGCGGGCCGGTCTCGGTGAGTACGCCGCGGGTCCAGCCGCGGTCGCCGTACTTCGCGACGTCGAGCATGCTGATCCCGTCATCCTGCGCCTCCGGCTGGGCGCCCGCGATCTGCAGGAACGTCGGGGCGAAGTCAGGGGTGATGAACGGGTCGGAGCGGGTCTGCCCCTTCGGGATGCCGGGGCCGCGCACCAGCAGCGGCACCCGCAGGGACGGCTCGTAGGGGAGGATCTTGCCCTGCCGCATCCGGTGCTCGCCGAGGAAGTAGCCGTTGTCGGAGGTGAAGAAGACGTAGGTGTTGGCCAGCTGGCCGGTCTCCTTGAGCACCTGCATCATCTTGGCCACCTGGTCGTCGACGATCGACAGCGACTCGGCGCGCTGCCGGTCGTCCTCGCGCACCGCGATCTGCTCGGCCGGCGAGAGCGGGGGCAGGTCCCGGATGAAGAACGGCTTGTCCTGGACGTTCTTCTCGCCGCGGTACCCCGGCGCCTTGGTGATCACCTTGTTGAACTTCCCCCACACCGACTTCGGCCGGGCCGGGTTCTCGAAGATCTGCAGCTTGCCGTCGGCGCGCCGGATCGGCTTCGGGTCGTCGGACTCGCGCGGGGACCCCGCGTGCGGGGCGACGAACGAGGCCCAGTAGAAGAACGGGTTCGGCGAGGTCGCCTCCTGCCGGAACACGTCCTGGCTGATCCGGCTGAACACGTCTGTCTGGTAGACCCCGTGGTTGGGGACGAGCCGGCCGTTCTCGTTGAGGGTCGTGTCGAAATACCGGTAGGTCCCGCCATCGAGCTGGGTGCCGGCGGTGACCCCGCCGTCGACCGACCCCATCCAGTTGGTCCACCCGGGCGGCACGTAGTGCAGCGAGGGCTTCCCGTTCTTCAGCGACTGGATGCCGTAGCCGTTGAGGTACTTGCCGAGGAAGTTCGTGTCGTAGCCGACGTCGTGCAGCCACACCGGGACCGTCGACTTGTCCTTGAGAGCGCGGAAGCCGAACGGCCAGACGTGCGACCACACATGGTGGTTGTGGGAGTACTCGCCGGTGAGGAACGACGCGCGCGCCGGGCAGCACAGCGGCTGCGGAGAGAACGAGTTGGTGAACCGCACGCCCTGGTCCTCGATGAGGTGCCGCACATGCGGCATGAACCGCAGGTCGTCGTTGCGGGCGTCGTCGGTCATGATCACCACGATGTTGGGTCGGGCGCGGTTGCCGACGATCGGGTTGACCGTGAGCGACGACTGGTCCGGCGGTGCCTCCAGCCCGTTGGTGGTGGAGTACGCCGCGGTCTCGAGCCGGGTGGACGGCAACGGCCGCGGCGTACCGAACGCGGCGAGGACGACGGCGGCCACGATGATCAGCGCTACGCAGAGCCGTCGGGACACCAGGTCATGCTACGGACCGCTCCTGTGGGAAAATGACCCCATGCCCGGGGAAGAGATCGCGACCCTCGTCGACGGTTGGCTGGACTGGTCCGAGGTCGCCGCGGCGCTCGGCGTGAGCGTGGGCAAGGTCCGCCGGATGATCCGCGATCACGAGCTCGCGGCCGTCGTACTCCCCCAAGGTGGCGGGCCGCGGGTGCCCGCCGAGCTGCTCCAGGACGGGCAGGTCGTCAAGGGGGTTCCGGGG
>JBOHDW010000006.1:0-1834 GCA_050700795.1 Nocardioidaceae bacterium
GCCTCGAGCCGGCCCTGGGAGATCTCGGGCTGGTACGGCGTATAGGCGGTGTACCAGCTCGGGTCCTCGAGCACGTTGCGCCGGACGACGGGCGGGGTCAAGGTGCCGTGGTAGCCCAGTCCGATCATCGGTTCGCGGGGGGTGTTCAGACCGGCCAGGTGTCGCAGTCGCCGTGCGACGCTCTCCTCGGAACCGGCCGGCGGCAGCGCCAGCGCGGTCTTGGTGCGGATGCTGTCGGGCATCGCGGCGGACATCAACGCCTCGAAGCTGTCGAACCCGAGCGCAGCGAGCATGGCGGCCCGAGCCGGTGAGTCGGGTCCGATGTGCCGCTCCGAGAAGGGATGTGCGTTGGCGAGCGTGGTCAGGCTTTCGTGATCAGACACGAAAGCCAAAACTATCAGCCGATCAGACGGGCGCGACGCCGCGCCGCGAGCTCGTCGCCGGTGAGCTCGTTGACCTCGTCGGCGGTGCGCTCGCTCGGCAGCTCGGCGAGGGTTCCCTCGATCTCGCGCCACACCCCGCCGATGGCGATGCCGAAGACGCCCTGCCCGCCCTGGAGCAGGTCGATGACCTCGTCGTTGCTGGTGCACTCGTAGACGGTGGCGCCGTCGCTCATCAAGGTGACCCTGGTCAGGTCGTCGGTGCCGCGCTTGCGCAGGTGCTGGACCGCGGTGCGGATCTGCTGCAGGGAGATGCCGGCGTCGAGCAGCCGCTTGATCACCTTGAGCACCAGGATGTCGCGGAAGGAGTAGAGCCGCTGGGTGCCCGACCCGGTGGCTCCACGCACGCTGGGCTCCACCAGCCCGGTGCGGGCCCAGTAGTCGAGCTGCCGGTAGGTGATGCCCGCGGCATGGCAGGCGGTGGGGCCGCGGTAGCCGGTGTCGCTCGGCAGCGTCGAGACGTCGTCGTCGAAGAGCAGCCCCTGTGCGTCGGCCGCCCGCACCGCCGCCCGCTCGGCCTGCGTGTCGCCCGTGGGAACCGTGTCGTTGCCCGTCACCGTGTGACCTCCGTCGTCCCTTCGCTCGGCGTACTCCGGGGGAAAACCGCGGTCCTCCGGACGGAGAGACAACGGTGGAGTTACAGCGAAGACGTTTCCAAGGTAAAGGTCGGGTTGAGGGTGGTCAATCACGTGGGCGAGATTGAGCCCGGCGTGTCGCAACCCTAAACCTCAAGTAGAGGGTTAATGGCTTTCGAAGTCCTCCGGGGACACCTGGTCGAGGAACTCCTTGAACCTCTCCACCTCGTCCTCCTGCTCGGGGGGTACGGCGAGGCCGACCTCGTCGAGCACGTCCTCGGCGCAGACGATCCTGCTGCCGGTCCGCAGGGCGAGCGCGATCGAGTCGGACGGGCGAGCACTGACCTCGACCCCGGAGCTGAACGCCAGCACCGCATAAAAGATGCCGTCGCGCATCTCGGTGATCCGGACCTCGGCCAGGTCGTTGCCGGTGGCCGCGAGCAGGTCCCTCATCAGGTCGTGGGTGAGCGGCCGTGGCGGCACCACGCCCTGCTGGGCGAAGGCGATCGCGGTCGCCTCCACCGCGCCGATCCAGATCGGCAGATAGCGCTCGCCGGTGCTCTCTCGCAGCAGCACGATGGGCTGGTTCGAGGGCATCTCCACCCGGACCCCGATCACCTCGACCTCTCGCACACCGCCAGCCTACTCGCCGTTCCGCGGGTGCCCCGGGCCCCCCGAAAACCATGCGGATTGGTCCCCGACCGCATCAAAAAGCGGTCCGGGGCTGCGGTTCGTGACCATTCGGTGCCCCGTCGTACGACGGGGCACTCGTACGACGAGGTTCAGCCGCGCAGCCCGCGCTTGACCAGCGCCGCGTGC
>JBOHDW010000007.1:0-3134 GCA_050700795.1 Nocardioidaceae bacterium
CACTCATGGTTGCCCCTGCGCGTGAGAGTTCTTTGCGGCCGAGCCTGTCCGTGTGGCAGGCGGTCGGCCTTTCGGTCGCCCTGATGGCACCGAGCATGGCCATCAACATCAACCCCCAAGGCACCGCGGGCCTCGTCGGCCGCGCCACCCCCCTTGCGTTCTTCCTCGCCACCATAGCGGTGCTGTTGATCGCCTACGTGTTCGTGCGCCTCTGCCAGTACTACCGGCACGCGGGGTCGGTCTACGTCTTCGTCGGCGCCACCCTCGGTTCCCGTGCCGGGGCGTTCGCGGGGCTCGGGCTGATGGGCACCTACGTGTTCTACGCGCTGGTGACCTCCTCCGCGGCCGGCATCTTCGGCGCCTCGTTCCTGGACATCATCGGGGTCTGGAACAACCAGCCGATCTGGGCCGGCTTCCTCGTGGGCGCGATCGCGCTGGCGCTCGCGCTGATCCTTGCCACCACACCGGCCAAGCGCGCCGCCACCGTCCTGCTCACGACCGAGGGGCTCACCGTGACCCTCATCGTGGTGGTCGCGATCATCGTGCTGGTCCGGATGCTGGCCGGCAACGCACCGGGCGACGCGACGTTCACCACCGACGTCTTCAAGGTGCAGTCCGGAACCCACTCCTCCGACCTGTTCCTCGGCATCATCTTCGGCCTGTTGTCCTTCGCCGGCTTCGAGGCCGCCTCCACCCTCGGTGAGGAGGCGCACAATCCCCGCAAGGACATCCCCCGCGCGATCTTGTGGACCGCGATCTTCGGTGGGGTGTACTTCACCGTCGTCACCGCGATCGAGATGATGGCGTTCAAGCCGACCACCGCCGGGGTGAAGAGCTTCATCGCCTCTCCCGCGCTGATGGGCGACCTCGGGACGTCGTACATCGGCTCCTGGGTCGGCGATATCATCACGCTCGGCGCCTGCGTCAGCGCGTTCGCCTGCTGCCTGGCCTGCGTGGTCGGGGCATCGCGGCTGTTGTTCGCGATCGTGCGTGACCTCGCCCCGAACCACCCGTTGGGCAGGACGGGAGCCAACGACACCCCCGCGGCGGCCGCGACAGTGATCACGGTGGTGGTCGCCGTGATCGGGGCGATCTGCGCGATCTTCTTCGGGGCACACCCGTTCTACACGTTCATCTGGAGCGGCACGATCGGCACCCTGATCCTGCTGGTCGCCTACGTGATGGCCACCCTCGGCTGCATCAAGCTCGTCTTCATCGACAAGAAGATGGACGTGCGGCAGTGGGAGATCGTCATCCCGCTCCTAGCGCTGGTGATGCTCGGCTACACCATCTACCGCAACGTGATCCCCTACCCCACCTCGGGCCCGGCCCAGTGGTTCCCGATCGTCGCGTTCGGCTGGCTGCTGCTGGTAGCCCTCGTGATGATCTTCTTCCCCGGCGTTGCCCGCAGGCTGTCGGCAAGCCTCGTCCACCTCGACGAGGCCGAGGACCTGGAGCCCGCCTAGATGGTCGAGGGTCGACCGGCCAGGTCCGAGCGGTTCACCCCGCGGACCCGTCCCGTCGTACCCCCGATCCACCAGTCGGTCACCTACTTCCTCGACGACGAGTCGTACAAGGACGTTCAGGCCGGGGGGCTCGACGAGATCTGGTACGGCCGGTTCCGCAATCCCACCGTGGACGTCGCGGCCGAGGAGGTGGCCCGCCTCGAGGCCGCCGAGTCGGCGTTCATGACCTCCTCCGGGATGGGCGCGATCGCCACCACCCTGCTCACCCTGCTCTCCGCGGGGGACCGGGTGGTGGCCGCGCAACAGGTGTACGGCGACACCCGGGACCTGCTCGTCCGCGACCTGCCGGCCTGGGGGTTCGACGTCGTGCAGGTCGACGCGGTCGATCTCGACGCATGGCGGGCGGCCGTCTCGGGCGGGCGGACCCGGCTGCTCTACGTCGAGACGATGGCCAACCCCCAGCTGGAGCTGGCCGACCTGCCGGCGCTGGCCGAGATCGCCCATCAGGCCGGGGCGCTCCTCGTCGTGGACAACACGTTCGCGACGCCGTACAACGTGCGGCCGCTCGGGCACGGGGCCGACCTGGTCGTGCACTCGGCGACCAAGTTCCTCAACGGGCACTCGGACGCGATCGCCGGCGTCGTCGCCGGTGGCTACGACCTGGTCCGGGAGGTGCAGCGCCGGGTCATCACGTTGGGCACCTGTCTCGACCCGCACGCGGCGTACCTCGTCTGGCGGGGGATGCAGACCTTCGACCTGCGGGTGGAGCGGTCGAACCGCACCGCCCGGGCGCTGGCGGCGAGGCTGGCCACCCATGCCGACGTGGTCAGCGTGCGCCATCCCTCCCTGCCGGACTATCAGCGGGCCGAGGTGGCCGGGCGGGTCCTGCGGCGGGACGAGGACGGGACGCCGCGCACCGGGGCGATGGTCTCGTTCACCGTCGCGGGTGGGGACGAGCGGGCCCTGCGCCTGATGCGCCGGCTCACGGTTGCCTGCGAGGCGACCAGCCTGGGCGGCGTCGAGACGCTGGTGAGCACTCCGTTCAACTCGTCGCACTTCTCGTTGACCCCAGAGGAGCGCCGAGCCGCTCGCATCGACGACGGCATGATCCGGGTCTCCTGCGGCGTCGAGCCAGAGACCGACATCCTGGACGACTTCATCCAGGCCCTCGACGCAACCGCCGGTCTCGCATGATCGACCCCGGCCCGCTGATCGACCCGGGCTCGCTGGTCGACCCCGGCTCGCTGGTCGACCACCACTGCCACGGCCTGGCCACCGAGGAGCTGGACCGCGACGGTTTCGAGGCGCTGATGAACGAGGCCGACCACGCCTCGCCGGGCACCTCCCTGTTCGACTCGATGCTGGGCGTGGCGATCCGGCGCTGGTGCGCGCCCGTGCTCGACCTCGAACCGCATGCCGGGGCGGAGGAGTACCTCGCTCGTCGGGCCGAGCTCGGGGTTGCCGAGGTGAACCGTCGTCTCGTCAGGGCGGCCGGGATCGGAACCTTCCTGGTCGACACGGGGCTGGTACCCGACCGGCTGACCACACCCCAGGAGCTCGCGGCGATCGCGGGCGGCACGTCGCACGAGGTGGTGCGCCTCGAGGCGGTCGCCGAGGCCGCCCTCGACAGCGGTGTCTCCGCGGAGCGGTTCGCCGACCATGTGGAGC
>JBOHDW010000008.1:0-3761 GCA_050700795.1 Nocardioidaceae bacterium
AGACGCCGCCCGGTCGTACCAAACCGCGTCCGAACCGGCTGCCGCAAATCAGCGCGGTGGCATTCAAGAAATCGCCCCGCAAGCGGCCATTGAACGATGCCGTCGGCCAAAAGCCGACGTCTCCCGCCAGCGCGCCCAGGTCGCCAGGTCGAGCGCCGAGAACGAGTCGTCGAACAGGTAGATCTCCGGCTGCCGGATCAGGGCTCGCGCGATCGCGAGCCGCTGCCGCTGCCCGCCGGACACGTTGGTGCCACCCTGCGCGATCGGTGCCTCCAGCCGATCCGGCATCGCCTCCACGAAGTCGCGGGCCTGGGCGATCTCGAGCGCCCGCCACATCTCCTCGTCCGTGGCGTCCGGCTTGCCGTACTGGAGGTTCGACGCGACGGTGCCCGAGAAGAGGTAGGCCTTCTGGGGGATCAGCCCGATCTTGCTCCAGAGCAGCTCCGGCTCGAGGTCGCGTACGTCGATCCCGTCGACCAGCAGCTGGCCTCCGGTGACATCGAACAGCCGTGGCACCAGGTTCACCAGGGTGGTCTTGCCGGCCCCCGTCGAGCCGATCACGGCCGTGGTCTCCCCGGGTCGCGCGACCAGTGACAGGTCGCGGAGCACCGGCGCCTCGGCACCGGGGTAGGCGAAGGAGACCTGACGAAGCTCGAGCTCTCCACGGAGCGACACCGCGGTGACCGGCTCCTTCGGGGGTACGACGGTCGAGTCGGTGTCGAGCACCTCCTGGATGCGATCGGCGCAGACCGCGGCACGCGGGACCATGACGAGCATGAAGGTGCCCATCATCACCGCCATCAGGATCTGCACGAGATAGGCGAGGAAGGCGGTCAGCTGGCCGACCTGCATCTGCCCGTTCTCGACGCGGTGTCCCCCGAACCAGAGCACCGCGACCGACGAGGCGTTGAGGATCAGGATCACCGTCGGGAACATCGTGGACATCCAGCGGCCGACGGTGACCGCCACACTGGTGAGCTCGTCGTTGGCGTGACCGAACCGCCGGGTCTCGTAGGGCTCGCGAACGAACGCGCGCACCACGCGGATGCCGGTGATCTGCTCACGCAGGATCCGGTTCACCGCGTCGATGCGGACCTGCATCTTCCGGAAGCCGGGCACCATCCGGGAGACGATGAGCACGACCGCCAGGATCAGCGCCGGGACGCAGACCACGAGAAGCCACGAGAGCCCGATGTTCTCCCTCATGGCCATGAGCACGCCGCCGACCATCATGATGGGCGCCGCGACAAGCAGCGTGCAGGCCATCAGGACGAGCATCTGGACCTGCTGGACGTCGTTGGTGTTGCGGGTGATCAGGGAGGGCGGACCGAACTGGTTGACCTCGCGGCTGGAGAACGTCCCGACCCGGTGGAAGATCGCCCCACGCACGTCGCGGCCGAACGACATGGCGCTGCGGGCACCGAAGTAGACCGCCGCCGCGCTGCCCAGTATCTGCACCATCGAGACCGCAAGCATGATCCCGCCGGTGTGCACGATGTAGCCCGTGTTGCCGACCGCGACGCCATTGTCGATGATGTCCGCGTTGAGGCTCGGCAGGAACAGCGCGGCCATGGTGGCGCAGAACTGCAGCGCGACCACGGCGAGCAGCAGCGTCCGGTACGGCGCCAGGTAGGTCCGCAGCAGTCGGAGCAGGTGCTTGAGCATCTCAGTCCTTCGGGTGGATGAGCGCGCCGTTGAGGACGACGTCCACGATCTCGTCGGGGGTGAGCAGGTGATGGTCGGAGATGTGCGTGTGGCTCCCGGAGAAGGTGAGCAGCCGGAGCACGTGCAGGAGCAGGTCTGTCGAGATCCGCAGTGCGGCGGCGTCCGGCTCCACGAGTCCCAGGAGCACCGTCCGGATCCGGGCCCGCGCCTCGATGACGGCGGGCTCCTCCGGGTCGTGGTCCGGAGGAGCGACCAGACCGACGGCGTTCATCAGCGTGAAGATGTCGATGAACCGGCTCTGCAGCAGGCTCACCAGGGCGACCAGACGGTCCCGGAGCGGTTGGCCGGGATCGATCTCGGCCAGCCCCCGGAAGAAGGCGCGAGGGTCGAACGCACGGGTGAGGGCCGCCTCGACGAGGTCCTCCTTGGAGTCGAAGACCCGGAAGATGGTGCCTTCCGCGATGCCCGCCCCCTCGGCGATCTGGCGGGTGGTCACGGTCCGGCCGTGCCGGCGCAGCAACGGCACCACCGCGTCGATGATCGCCGAACGGCGCGCCTCCGGCGACATCGGGGCGGCGCGCCCGGAGCGCGTCTCGGCGGAGGTCATCCGCACAGCCTAGATGAGTGAGTGCTCACTCACAACTGGTTTTTCGCATCGTCACGGGGCCAACCGCTCAACGGTCCACCCGTCCTCCGCGGCGACGCGGGCGAAGCGCAGCCGGTCGTGCATCCGGCCCGGCCGCCCCTGCCAGAACTCGACCAGCCGAGGGGCGACCAAGTAGCCACCCCAGGTGGGCGGCAGCGGCACGTCCACCCCCTCGAAGCGGGCGGTGACCTCGTCGTACCGAGCGTCGAGCACGCCTCGCGACGCGACCACCCGAGACTGCGGCGAGGCCCAGGCACCCAGCTGCGAGGGACGGGGCCGGGTCGCGAAGTAGCCCGCGCTCTGCTCCGCCGGGAGCCGGGTGGCGCGCCCCTCGACCCGCACCTGGCGGGCCAGGTCGTGCCAGGGGAACAGCAGCGCCACGGCCGGGTTGGCGGCCAGCTCCCCGCCCTTGCGCGACTCGTAGTTGGTGTAGAACACGAACCCGGCGGGCGAGACGTTCTTGAGCAGCACCATCCTGGCGGAGGGGACGGCGTGCGGGGTGGCGGTCGCGACGATCATCGCGTTGGGCTCGTGCAGCCCCGCCTCGGTCGCGGCGTCCAGCCAGTCGCCGAACAACGTGATCGGATCGGTCGGGAGGGTCGCCTCGTCGAGCCCGCGGTCGGCGTACTCCTGTCGGAGCCCGCTGAGGTCGCGCATGGGTCGAATGTAGTGCGGCCACCCGGCCCGGGGGAGAATGGCGGCAAGGAGGCGCGATGAGCCAGGTCCAGGAAGGGCTCGAGGGAGTGGTCGCCTTCGCGACCGAGATCGCCGAGCCGGACAGGGACGGGTCGGCGCTGCGCTACCGCGGCGTCGACATCGAGGAGCTGGTCGGACGCGTCCCGTTCGAGAACGTCTGGGGGTTGCTCGTCGACGGCTCCTACGAGCCCGGGCTACCGCCGGCCGAGCCCTTCCCGCTCCCCGTGCACTCGGGCGACATCCGCGTCGACGTGCAGAGCGCGGTGGCGATGCTCGCGCCGACGTGGGGGCTACGGCCGTTGTACGACATCGACGACGAGCGCGCCCGGCAGGACCTCGCGCGCGCCGCGGTGATGGTGCTGTCGTACGTCGCCCAGGCCGCCCGAGGACTCGGCCAGCCGATGGTCCCCCAGACCGAGGTCGACCGGGCCGCCTCCATCACCGAGAGGTTCATGATCCGCTGGAAGGGCGAGCCCGACCCGAAGCACGTCAGGGCGGTCGACGCGTACTGGGCCTCGGCCGCGGAACACGGCATGAACGCGTCCACGTTCACCGCCCGGGTGGTGGCCTCGACCGGTGCCGATGTCGGGGCCGCGTTGTCGGCCGCGATCGGCGCGATGAGCGGTCCGCTGCACGGCGGCGCGCCCAGTCGCGTCCTCGGCATGATCGAGGAGGTGGAGAGGCGGGGGGACGCGGCGGCGTACGTCAAGCAGCTGTTGGACAACGGTGAGCGGCTGATGGGGTTCGGGCACCG
>JBOHDW010000009.1:0-2717 GCA_050700795.1 Nocardioidaceae bacterium
GCCGCGGACCTTGAGCCGGCCGAAGCTCTCGCCATCATGGGGGCGGGGAAGGCCCTCGCCTGGCAACCTCTCGACCCGCCATCCGCCTCCTTCCGCCGCCTTCCGCCTCCTTCCGCCTCCATCCGCCTCCATGCGCACTGGCGTCGTACGGTCGTGCGTGACGAGGAGGTGTGATGACCGACCAGAGGTTCGACCGAGACGCCGGATGGGGACACGGTGCGGAGGCGCTCTGGCTCGCCGGGTCCGCTGGATGAGGGCGAGCGGCCAAGGGCCGCGATCGGTGCCGGTGTCGATGCGGTGATCCGAGCGGTCCGCGGCGGCTATCGGGCCAACGTCGTGCCGCTCACCCGGGCGGAGGGATGAGCGCGGCCCGGACCTCCGGCCACGCCTCGGACAGCGGGTCGATGAGCGCGAAGTGATCGACGCCGTCGAGCTCCCGGTAATCGATCCACGGAAGGGCGGCAACGAGGCCGCGGCTGCTTGCCACAGGGACCTGGACGTCCTCGGTCCCGTGGACGATCGTCACCGGCATCTTCGGCCGGGTCACCAGGCGTTCTCGGGGATCCGCGCCGGTTTCGCCTGCGAGCAGGTCGCGGACCGCGTCGTCGCCGAGGTGGTGCGCGCGGGCATAAGCCAGGTCCGCCACCGGGGCCAGCCCGACGACTCGGTCGAGGTCGAGATGCTCGTTGGCGGCCCAGAGGGCGAGCTGCCCACCGGCGGAGTGCCCGGCAACGGTCGTCCCCGAGGTCGGCACCCCGATCCCGTCGAGCAGGTCGGCTGCTCCGGAGACGACCGCGCGCACGTCCTCGCGCATCGCCGGCCAGCTCTCGTCCCCCCGGCGGTACTCCGGGCAGGCGACCACGACGCCCAACTCCATCATGGCGTACGCAAGCGGCCGGAGGTGGCGACGGTCCCACCGGGTGCGCCAGAAACCTCCGTGCAGCAGGACCAGCAAGGGGTGCGCGCCGCCGCCGTCCGGGAGGTAGACGTCGATCAGCCCATCCGCGTGTGCGGCGTACCGAAGGACGGCGTCGGGCGGCTCAGTCGGGCGGTCGAGCACGTTGGTCACCGGGCCACGGTAATCGGCTGTGGGCCGCGACGACGTGCTCGGCCTACGTTGCCGCGCCGTCAAGCATCGCGCCCCCGGCACCCCGGCCGGGGAGTCCGCGGCCAGCGACTAGGCTCCCGTGCATGACGAAATGGGAGTACCTGACCGCCCCGGTCCTCGTGCACGCGACCAAGCAGATCCTCGACAACTTCGGGCAGGACGGCTGGGAGCTGGTGCAGGTGGTCCCGGGCATGAACCCGGAGAACCTGGTCGCCTATTTCAAGCGGGCCGTCCAGTGACCACCCCGGAGGAGCGCCTTGCCGAGCTGGGGCTGAGTGTCCCGGAGGTGGCCAAGCCCGTCGCGGCCTACGTCCCGGCGGTGCGGAGCGGGCAGTACGTCTTCACGTCCGGGCAACTGCCCATGCGCGGTGGGCAGCTGATGCTGACCGGCAAGGTGGGCGGTGAGGTGTCGCCGGAGCAGGCCAAGGAGTGTGCCCAGCAGTGCGCGCTCAACGCGATCGCCGCCGTGCGTGCGGAGATCGGTGAGCTGGCCCGGGTCAAGCGGATCGTCAAGGTGGTCGCGTTCGTCGCGTCGACACCGGAGTTCACCGGCCAGCCCGGGGTGGCCAACGGTGCGTCCGAGCTGTTCGGGGCCGTCTTCGGTGACGCGGGCCAGCATGCCCGGAGCGCGGTGGCGTGTCCGGTGCTTCCGCTCGATGCGCCCGTCGAGGTCGAGCTGATCGTCGAGGTCTGATGGACCCGACGAGGCGACTTCCGACGAAGCTCGCCGAGCACGCCCGTTCGTTCAACGAACGGGGTGCCACCCCGGTCGAGCCACGGCACGCCTCGACCGTGGTGCTGCTCAAGGAGGGCGACGGGTCCCCGGGCTCGTTGCGGCTCTACCTGTTGCGCAGGCACGTCGACATGGCGTTCGCGGCGGGGATGTACGTCTTCCCCGGTGGCCGGGTCGACCCGCGCGACTACGACGGCGAGGTCGGCTGGACCGGCCCGTCGGCCGAGGAGTGGGCCGTCACGCTCGCCACCGACGCCGCCCTGGCGCGCGCGTTGGTGTGTGCCGCGGTCCGCGAGACGTTCGAGGAGTCCGGCGTGCTGCTGGCCGGGGCATCCGCAGACGAGGTGGTGGCGGACACGACCGGGGAGGACTGGGAGGCCGATCGAAAGGCTCTCGAGGCCCACGACCTGTCGTTCACCGAGTTCCTCTCGCGGCGCAGGCTGATGCTGAGGAGCGACCTGCTCCGGATGTGGGGGACGTGGGTGACGCCGGTTTTCGAGCCGCGGCGGTACGACACCCGGTTCTTCGTGGCGCGGATGCCGTCGGGGCAGGTCACCCGCGATGTCTCGACCGAGTCGGACGCGGTGGCCTGGTCGTCGGTCCGGGAGGCGATCGAGGCGGTCGACGACCGGCGGATGCTGATGCTGCCACCGACGTACTGCACCTGCCTGGAGCTGTTCGACCTGCCCACCACGGAGGCGGCGTTCCGGGCGGTGCGGCCGGCGGAGGTGATCGAGCCGGAGGCGATCATGGACGAGCAGGGGGCCTACCTGTCGATCCCGGACCGGTTGGTCGTGCTCGGCAAGGACGTGGCGGCGAGGCTGCGCGGGTGAGCTGGGCGGGCGGTCGGTTCGGGGAACGCGCAGAGTGTGTGCT
>JBOHDW010000010.1:0-8366 GCA_050700795.1 Nocardioidaceae bacterium
ACTCCGGGCACCGCCCGCATCGCCGTACTCACCTCGCGAGCGGCGGCACCGGCGGCGGTCGCGTCGAGCCGGCCCGAGCCGCGCGGGGTGATGAGCACGTCCTCGGTGGGCGGCTGGTCCAGGCCACCGGCCTGGATCATCGCGTCGGCGCGACCAGACTCCCCCACCCGGTAGTCGGCATCGTCGGTCTGGTGCTGAGGGACCATCGCGGCCAACATCACCGCGACGGCGACGAACGCCAGCCAGGCGAGGATCGCGCGCCACGGATGGGTGGCGCTCCAGCGGGCGGCCCGCAGGGAGACCCCGGCGAGCGGGTTGTGAAGGCTCATGGCGATGCTCCTGACACGTCGATGGTTCGGTGGTCCCAGCCTCGAACCACCGGCCGGCGCCGTCAGGGGTGCCAGGTCCCGAATGAAGGTGGACCCAGCACCACCGTCCTGCGGGCTCGGATCGGCGAGGATGGACCGATGGACCCCGCCTCGATGCGCCCGAACCGCTGGCAGGTGACGGGGTACGCCGCCGTTCAGGTGCTGTGCTTCGTGCCGCTGCTGGTGCTGTTCGTGCTGAGCGCCGTCGGCGGCGTGCTGGCAGTCGTGGTGGTCGGGATCGGCCTCCTGCTGGTGACAGTGCCGCCGATGAGATGGCTCGCCGACCGGCACCGCGCCATGGCCGAGGGGGTTCTGGGAACGCCGGTTCCGGCGCCGTACCGGGCACCCCAGTCCCGGGGCGTGGTCGAGCGGGTACGCACCTGGGCGCTCGACCCGATGACCTGGCGCGACTACGCGTGGGCGGTCGTCGCGCTCACTGTCGGCTTCGCGCTCTCGCTCCTCGTCGTGCTGCTGTTGGTGCTGGTCGTGACCGGGATGCTCTGGTGGTACGGCGCCGAGCCGGTCATGCGCGCGCGGTGCGCGCTGGACCGCGCGTTGCTGACTCCGGGACGCGCGGAGAAGCTCGAGGAGCGGGTCCAGGTGCTGACCGAGACTCGCGCCGACAGCGTCGACTACTCGGCGGCCGAGCTGCGCCGGATCGAGCGCGATCTGCACGACGGCGCGCAGGCCAGGCTCGTCGCGCTGAGCATGAACCTCGGGATGGCCGAGCAGCTGTTCGAGACCGACCCCGAGGCCGCTCATCAGCTGGTCACCGACGCGCGTTCCTCCAGCAGCGCCGCGATCGGCGACCTCCGGGCGGTGGTGCGCGGCATCCATCCTCCGGTGCTGGCCGACCGTGGCCTCGCCGGCGCGGTGGAGGCGCTGGCGCTCGATATGGCACTGCCGGTCACGGTGCGGTCGACCCTGCCCGGGCGGCCGCCCGCGCCGGTCGAGTCGGCGGTCTACTTCGCGGTCGCGGAGTGCCTGGCGAACGTGGGCAAGCATGCGGCGGCCCACCACGGCTGGGTCTCGCTCGCACACGTGGCGGGGCTGCTTCGGGTGGAGGTGGGCGACGACGGTCGGGGCGGTGCGGATCCCGACGCAGGCACCGGGATGCGCGGGGTGATGCGGCGGCTGGCAGCCTTCGACGGCACCATGATGGTGTCCAGCGCCGGCGGCGGGCCGACGATCGTCACCTTGGAGGTTCCGTGCGACTTGTCCTCGCCGAAGACCACGCCCTCCTCCGGGACGGTTTGATCCGGCTCCTCGAGGCCAACGGGTTCACCGTCATCGCCGCGGTGGACAACGCGCCCGACCTCGAGCTGGCGCTGCGTGACCCCACCGCCGAGGCGGCCGTGTGCGACGTACGTCTGCCCCCGACGTTCACCGACGAAGGGCTGCGGGCGGCCATCTCGGCGCGAGCCTCGCGGCCCGGCTTCCCGGTGATGGTGCTCTCGCAGTACGTCGAACGGCTCTACGCGCGCGAGCTGCTCGCCAGCGGTGACGGTGCCGTCGGATACCTGCTCAAGGATCGAGTCTCCGACGTGAAGGAGTTCGTCGACGGGGTGCGCCGCGTCGCTGAGGGTGGCACCGTGCTCGACCCAGAGGTGATCGCCTCGGTGATGGCACGCACGCGGTCACGACCCGTCGACCGGTTGACCGCCCGAGAGCGTGAGGTGCTCTCGCTGATGGCCGAGGGCCGCTCGAACGCCGCCATCGCAGGAACCCTCTTCGTGTCGGAGAAGGCGGTCGCGAAGCACACCAACAGCATCTTCACCAAGCTCGACCTACCGGTGGACATCGACGACAACCGCCGGGTGCGAGCGGTCCTCGCTTGGCTGCAGGTATAGCGCGGGTACGGTGGAGGAGACCTGTTGTCAACGGATGAGGCGGCCATGCTCACCCTTACCGAGAACGCCAGTGCCATCGTCACCCAGATCACCTCACAGGCGGGCCTCGGCGACACCGCTGGCCTGCGGATCAGCGCGAACGAAGCCCCAGAACCCACGCTCGAGCTCACGGCCGCCCCGCAGGCCGAGCCGGGCGACCAGGTCGTCGAACGGTCGGGAGCCACGGTCTACCTCGACGAGTCGGCCGCCGTCCTGCTGGACGACAAGATCCTCGACGCGTCCGTCGACGCGTCCGGCAAGGCGGCATTCGCCCTGGTCGAGCAGGGCTCCGCGACAGCCTGAACAAGGCGGTCCTGAGGGGTAGCTGTCGAAGTCATCCCCACCCCGGTTACGCCAGGCGATTCGCGCCTAGGCGACACCGCGGGGCTCGGTACCGCGGGAGCCCGAGGGCGTCGACCAGCCTCTCGAGCGCCGTGCCGGGGCACTGCGTCGTGTCAGACGCCGTTGACGTTGTACTGGTCGCCTTGGGGCTTCGGCCCGGTGGCAAACCACACGATGACGATGATCCAGCCGACGATCGGGATCAGGGCCAGCAACTGCCACCACCCGGACTTGCCGATGTCGTGCAGGCGCCTGGCGCCCAACGCGAAGGTGGGCACAATGATCGCCAGCGTCCAGAGCAGTTCGAGCACCAGGAACGCCCCGCTCACCTGCCGCAGCACCGAGAAAACGATGCTCACGATGAATGCCGCGAGCTCCCAGTACCAGAACTCGGAGCGCGATGCCCTGCCGGCGAAGACGGCGTACTTCTTGAAGAAGCGTTGGACAGCCTCGGCGAGCGACGCGCCACGCAGCGGCTGCGAGAGGCCCACCGGCTCCGGGGTCGGCTCCGGTCCCACGGGATAGGATGGGTAGGACGGTGTGGTCATGGGCTCTCCCGGACTAGGGCGGATGCACATCATCGCGGCCAGAGCCGCAGTGTCCGGGCGGCGGCTAGGGCAGCCCACCACCCGACAACTCGCACAAACGTACCGCCAACGCGCTCTCACAGGCAGAACATCTCTCACGATGGGCCGTGGTCTCCGGCCCGCCGACGGGGTAGCCGTGCTCAGTCGCAGGAGGAGTGGGCTTTTCCCGAGTTGCAAAGACACTGGTCACAGGCCTTCTGCGGCGACCAGACGGGGTCGGAGGCGAGCCCGTGCACGGTGCCGTCACGTCAGGACACGCGAAGGGCCCGACCGCTGCTGTGGTCGGGCCCTTCGTCGTGAGGGGTGAGGCCACCGGAGCTGCCGCCCCAATTCGGTGAAAGGGTGCGGCCATTTCGGTGAAGACCGGAGGAGTGGAGCTGGCGGGAATCGAACCCGCGTCCTCGAGCGCCGTGCCAGGGATTCTCCGGGTGCAGCTCGTGATGGCGTCTTCTCAGCCCCGGTGCTCGCACGAACACGTCACCGACGGACTCAGCCACGAAGAGTCCCGGTGAGCCCTCGTGGCCCGAGCTCACCAGCAAGCCTCCTAGATGAGGCCGGTTGCTGAGGCGGAGGCGCCCTCAGACCGACCCGTTGCTACTCGCCTCAGGCGGCGAGAGCGAACGAACTGCGCTTTGAGTTGGCAGTTATTGGTTTCCAAGGAGCGTTTACGAGATGACCTTGGATCCTCGACCCGCTTCCCCTGGGACTAACGTCCCAAGTCGAAACCGATCAGCCCCTCTTGAGTTGTGGCTCCAGTCTACCCGGACCGCGCGGTCGATCCCGCATGACCATGAAGCACAACTACATGGTCCCTTAGAAACGTTCGCTTGTCCTAACGATTGAGAGCAGCCACCCTAGAGGCATGAACACCGCAACCAACACCCTGAAGAAGAGCTCCTTGCGCTCCACCCTGCGTTCGGTCTGGCGCGACCAGGTCGCCGCCCAGGAGGCGCTGCTGACCATCCACCCGGACTGGTACTGACCCTCCCGCCGGGGCTCACATCAACGCGTGGGCGTTGGACCAGCAGACCCGGCGCAGCCACTCGTCGCCGAGCTCGAGGCGGGCCAGCGCCTCGAGTTGGTGCGCGTAGGGGTAGGGGATCGTGGGGAAGTCCGAGCCGAGCAGCACCCGGTCAGCAAGATCGGCCAGTCGCGGCAGCAGATCGTTCGGGTACGGCGCCATCGCCGTGAAGAAGTCGGTGAACGCCATCGTGGTGTCGAGGTGGACGCGGTCGAACCGCTCCGCGAGCTCGAGGAACTCGGAGTACTCGGGCGCGCCCAGGTGCGCGACCACCGCCGTCAGTCGCGGCTGCCGCAGCAGCACCGCCTCCAAGGGGCCCGGGCCCGTGTAGCGGTTCGGCACCGGCCCCGAGCCCGCATGGATCACGACCGGCTTGGCCGCCTCCGCCAGCAAACCCCAGACCTCGTCCAGCAACGGGTCCGCGAGGTCGAACTCCCCCACCTGGACGTGCACCTTGAACACGTCGGTGGTGGCCAGCCGCGCCTCGACGTACGCCGTGACGCCCGGCTCGGGGAAGAAGGTGGCGCAGGTCAACGCCTCGGGTACGCCGGCCGCGAAGCCGGCCGCCCAGTCGTTGAGGTACTCCGCGATCCCGGGCCGATGTGCGTAGGGCAGCGCCGTGAACCGGCGTACTCCGAGTGCGCGCAGCGTGGCGACGCGCTCGTCGTCGGACGTGCGGTAGGCGATCGGCCAGGCCCGTCCGATCAGGGGGCCGGCCTCGTCGAAGTGCTCCCAGACTCGGGTCTGGACCGGCGGCGGCAGGAAGTGCACGTGGATGTCGAACAGCCCCGGCAGTCCGAGCCCCTGCCAGAACGCCGGGACGTCCGCGTCATCCATCCGCGCCCTTGAGGCGACGCCCCATCGCCTGCTGGGCCTCGCGGTTGGCCTGCCGCTCGGCCAGTGACTGCCGCTTGTCGTAGGACTTCTTGCCGCGCGCCAGCGCGATCTCGACCTTCGCCCGGCCGTCCTTGAAGTACAACGCGAGCGGTACCAGCGTCAGCCCCCGCTCGTTCACCCGCGACTCGATCTTGTCGATCTCGTGCCGGTTGAGCAGCAGCTTGCGCACCCGTCGAGGCTCGTGGTTGGTCCAGGTGCCTTCCGTGTAGACGGGGATGTGCACGCCGTGCAGGAAGACCTCGCGGTTGTGCACCTCGGCGAAGCCGTCGACCAGGCTGGCCCGCCCGGCTCGCAGCGACTTCACCTCGGTGCCCTGCAGGACGAGGCCGGCCTCGAAGGTGTCCTCGACGAAGTAGTCGTAGCGCGCCTTCTTGTTCTGCGCGACGACCTTCCGCCCTTCCTGCCTGGCCATGAGGAGCATCCTCTCAGGCCACGGCAAGCCGGTTGTCGTCGGTCAGAGCCAGTTGACCGGGTTCACCGCGGTCCCGTTGACCATCACGGTGAAGTGCGTGTGGCAGCCCGTGGACCAACCGGTGGTGCCGATGTAGCCGATCACCTCGCCACGGGTCACGTGCGCACCCGCGTGCACGGCGTACCCGCTGAGATGGTTGAGGATCGCGCCGAGGCCGACACCGTGATGAACGCCCAGGTCCAAGATGATCCGGTTGCCCCACGCCGTCTGGTAGTACTCCTGCAGCACCCGACCACCCGCGGGCGCGTGGATCGGGGTGCCGCAGGCGGCCGCGATGTCGATGCCGTCGTGGAAGTCGCGGTAGCCGTAGATCGGGTGGATCCGCCAGCCGAACGGCGACGTGATCGGCCCGCGCACCGGCCAGGCGAGTACGCCGCCCGTGTCACCGGTCCACCTGGTCCCGGCATGCCTGGCGGCCGCCCGGGCCGCCAGCAGCCGGCCGATCTTCTTGTCCTGCCGCTGCAGCTTCGCGAGCATCCGGCGGTCCGATGCCTCGGCCACCCTCGCCCTCCGCTGCGCCGCCGCCCGGGCCGTGACCGATGCCCGGACCTGTACGGCGGCGGTCGACGCCTGTGCCTCCAGGGCCTGCCGACGGGCCAGGTTGGCCGCCGCGACGGCCCGCCGCCGGGCGACCTGGACCTTGGCGGCCCGGACCTCACGAGCCTGCACGACCAGCAGCACCTTGGCGGCCTGGAGCCGGTGCAGCACCGCGGCCTGCTTGTCCATGACGTTGGACACCGAGTTGAGCTGGCCGGTCAGCTGCGTGGGGTCCTGAGAGGTGAACACCATCGACAGCCCCATCAGGGCCGGGCTGCCGTCCTGGTAGCTCTCCACGACCAGGTTGCGCAGGGTCTGCTCCTGGTGGGCGGCCCGGGCGCGGCCCGTGCTGAGCGCGGCGTTCGCGCTCTGCAGCCGCTGGACCGCGAGCGTGAGGGCGGCCTGGGCCTGCTGGTCGAGCGCCTGGGCGGCCTGCACCTGGGCACGCGCGGTCTGCAGTACGGCGCGCGCGGACTGCAGCCTGTGCTGCGCGGCGTTCAGCGCGGCCGCGGCCTGACGGAACGCCCTGCTCGACTCGTCGAGGTCCTGATGGGCGGTGTGGATCTGCTTCTCGACGTGATGCTTCTTGACCTTGAGGTCATCGGCACTGGCAAGGGGAAGGCTCACGAAGCTCGCGAGGACGCTGCCAACCGCAAGCGCGGTGACCAGGCGGCCGCGAGCAGTGCGGGGGAAGGAGCGCACTGATCTGCCTTAGCTGTCGAAGGGTGGAGCTTTCGGGCTGGGCAGATCGACGGTAACCGACCGAGGTCACACTTTGAGGTATTTGCGGGTCATCACGAGTGTCGGAACCAGGGTGAGCAGGAGTCCGATGACCGCGATGTAGCCGATCGCTACCTCGGCGTCGCTCCAGTCGATCCACGCCACGATGTTCGAGCTCGGTCTCAGCGTGTGGTAGATGACCAGCCACATGAACATCACCAGGGCCAGGGCCGCCAGCCCGACCCCGATCACCGCCGCCACCAGCGACTCCATCAGGAACGGCAGCTGGATGTAGAGGCTCGACGCCCCCACGAGACGCATGATGCCGATCTCGCGCCGGCGCGCGAACGCCGCCAGCCGGATCGTGTTGCCCACCTGGAGGATCGCGGCCACCAAGAGGAACGACGCGATCGCGATCGCTCCCCACTTGAGCACGTTCATCCAGAAGTAGATCGGCTTGAGCACCTCACGCAGGTCCCGCACCGTGTTGACACCGGGCAGCCCTTGGACGGCGCTCTTGATGCCGAGGAACTGGCGCGGGTTCTTGAGCTTGATCCAGTAGGACTCCTGCATGTCCGACGGCCGGATCGAGGCGTAGACCTGGCGCTCGGTGGAGTTGTTGGCGACGTAGGCCGCCTTCCACTTGTCGTAGGCCTGCTGCTTGGACTGCATGGTCCACGACGCAACCTCGGGGTTGGTGTTGAGCACCTGGACGATCGCCTGCTTCTGGGCGTCGGTGACCTCGCCGTTGACGCAGTTCGCCGTGGTGGAGTTCTGGTTGCACAAGAAGACCGTGATCTGGAGCTTGCTGCCCCAGTAGTCCTCGGCCTTGTGGGCCTGCGAGTTGAGCAGCAGCCCCATCCCGACCAGAGTGAGCGAGACGAAGATCGTGACGATGACCGCCACACTCATCGAGAGGTTGCGCTTGAGCCCGGTGCGGAGCTCCGAGAAGACGTAGGTCAGCTGCATGGGTTCGCGAAATCTCCCTCAGTGCTGGTAGCCGTACACGCCGCGCGACTGGTCGCGCACGACGCGGCCGTCGGAAAGCTCGATGACGCGCTTGCGCATCTGGTCGACGATGCCGGCGTCGTGGGTGGCCATCAGGACCGTCGTGCCGGTGCGGTTGATCCGGTCCAGCAGCTTCATGATGCCCACCGACGTGGTGGGGTCGAGGTTTCCGGTGGGCTCGTCCGCGATGAGGATCATCGGCCGGTTCACGAACGCGCGCGCGATCGCGACGCGCTGCTGCTCACCGCCCGACAGCTCGTCAGGCATCCGCTTGCCCTTGCCCTCGAGGCCGACCAGCTCCAGGGTCTCGGGCACCACCTTGTTGATCAGGCCGCGCGGCTTGCCGATCACCTGGAGGGCGAACGCGACGTTCTCCGAGACGGTCTTGTTGGGGAGCAGCCGGAAGTCCTGGAAGACGGTGCCGATCTGTCGCCGGAGTCCGGGCACCTTCCAGCCGGCCAGGCGGTTGATCTCCTTGCCCGCGACGTAGACCCGGCCGTGGGTCGTCCTGCTCTCACGCAGCAC
>JBOHDW010000011.1:0-3797 GCA_050700795.1 Nocardioidaceae bacterium
GCTCGCGGGCGCGGGCTATCGCGCGCGCCACCGCCTGCTCGGCACCCTGCTCCGCCTCGGTGGGCAGCACCTCGCCGGCCAACGTGGTGCCGTGCTCGTCGGCCAGGGTGACCGCGAGCTTGGTGCCCCCGAAGTCGAACCCGACCAGCAGCGCCGTGCGCGGGCTGCTCACCCGACCAGCCCGCTCACCGGCGCAGGGCCTCCGGCATCAGCTCGCCGTGGGCCTCGAAGAGGTCGTCGCACATCGCGACGATCTCACGGGTGGTTAGCGTGGCGCCGGCGTTGGGGTCGAGCAGCGCCGCCTGGTACACGTGCCGGCGGTCGCCCTCGAGCACCGCACGGACGGTGAGCTCGACGACGTTGAGGAAGGTGCGGTTGAGCGCTGCCAGCTGCGGCGGCAGCGCGCCGACCGTCCGCGGGTGCGGGCCGTCGGCGTCGACCGGGCAGGGCACCTCGACGCAGCACTCGTCGGGCAGGCTGGTGATCTTGCCGTCGTTGCGGACGTTGACGTAGATCTCCCGCGGCTGCCCGGTCTGGTGGGCGTGGATGAACTCCGAGGCCAGCTCCGAGGCCGGCTCGAGCTCGAGCGGCTGCCCGCTCTCCAGCTCGCGGCGGGTGCGCTCGTACTCGTCGATGTTCTCCTCGGAGCGGTGCAGGTAGTCGCCGACGAAGATGCGGAAGTGGTCGATCTCCTCGTCATGGCGCATGAACCAGGGGAGGTATTCCGCCGAGTGCTCGCTGGACTCGGGCGGGAAGTCGCCGAACCGCCGGAAGACCTCCATCCGGACGCGTCGCTGCAGCTTGGGATCGGCCTCGATCACCTCACGCAGCCGCGGGTAGAGGTCGCGGCCCTGGTGCTCGAAGCGGAGCACGAACGCCTGGTGGTTGAAGCCCGCGGTGGTGAAGTCGACCTGCTCCGGCTCCAGGCCGACGAGCCCGGAGAGGAACCGGTGGGTGTCGCGCACCGAGTGGCACAGGCCCAGCACCCGGTCGAACGGAGTCCCGGCGTAGACGGCCCACGGCAGCATCGCCATCGGGTTGGAGTAGTTGAGCAGCCAGGCGTCCGGGCAGGCCTTGGCCAGGTCTTCGCCGATGCCCATCAACACCGGAATCGTCCGCAGCCCACGGAAGATGCCGCCGATGCCCAGGGTGTCGCCGATGGTCTGTCGTACGCCGTAGCCGGCGGGGACGTCGAAGTCGGTGCGGGTGGCGGCGTAGCCGCCGACCTGGATCTCGTTGACCACGTAGTCGGCGCCGTCGACGGCCGAGAGCCGGTCCAGGTGCGAGCCCACCGTCACGCCGGCGCCGATCTGGTCGCTGATCCGCCGGGCCATCGTCTCAGCGTGGCCGAGCCGCTCGGCGTCGATGTCGTGCAGGGCGAACTCGAGCCGTCCGTGCAGCTCCGGGAAGCCGCACAGGTCGGTGACGACGTTGCGGGTGAACTCGACGCTGCCGGCGCCGATGAAGGCGATTTTGACCATGCGGGCGACTATCTCAGCCGGTCAGCGAATCGAGCAAGTACAAGCATGCTTTGTCTTTCGCTTATGTTCAGATGTTCGCGACCAGCACGTTTACCCCGACGTCGCGCAACCGGGTCAGAAAGTCAGGGTCGGCGTCGGCGTCGGTGACCAGGTCGCCGATCTCGGCGGTGCGGCAGATCCGGGCAAAGGTGCGCTTGCCGAGCTTGCTGCTGTCGGCGATCACCACGGTCCGTCGGGCGCGGCTGATGAAGGCGTGGTCGGTGTGCGCCTCGAGCTCGTCGTAGGTGCTGCAGCCCTCCTGGACGGTGAGCCCGTCGGTGCCGATGAAGGAGATGTCGAGGTGGTAGCGCTCGATCACCGACTGGGCGGCCGGCCCGACCAGCTCGTAGCTCGCGTGCCGCGCGGCGCCGCCAACGACGACGACCCGCAGCGACGGGCGCAGCACCAGCTCCACGGCGATGTTGAGCGCGTTTGTCACCACGGTGATCCCAGCGTCATTCTTCAGCGCGTGGGCCACCTCGGTCGCCGTCGTGCCGCCAGTCATCCCGACCACCGCCCCGTCGGGCACTAGCGACGCGGCCAGCCGGCCTATCGCCCGCTTCTCCGGCTGCCGCCGCGCCTCCCGGTGCCGTAGCGGAAGCTCGAACCCGACTCCGCTGGCGACCGCACCGCCGTGGGTGCGCACCAGCAGCCCTTGCTCCTGCAGCGCCTTGAGGTCGCGGCGCAGCGTCGCCGGCGAGACCGCCAGGTCGGCGGAGATCCGGGCTACGTCGACGCTGCCCGCCTCGGCGATGTGCTCGAGGATGGCAGCCATCCGGTCGGCCTTCAGCATCCGATTGCCTGCACCTGGGGCTGCATACTTCGGACAGCCGACGCAGAATTGACCGCGCAACCCGTTGAGCTGTGATCGAACATGTCGTACAGTCCACCGAAACGCAGCCGAATGTTCAAGTCCACGCGCAGTGGATGATCGTTTTTGAGCGAATTGGCCGAGAATGGGGCGATTGGAATGCAGCGGTCTGGTCGAGTGGCGATGGCAGCCTCCGTCGCCGGCATGCTGCTGGCGGCGGCCGCGTGCGGCGGCGGCGGCGCCGGGGCGTCGGGTTCGAAAACCCAGATCACCGTGTGGGAGGGCTACACCGACGTCGAGGGCAAGGCCTTCAACAAGCTCGTCGACGAGTTCAACGCCTCCCACAAGAGCGTCGACGTCAACGTGCTGGAGACCAACAACGACTATGCGCTGCAGAAGGTGCTCACCGGCGTGCGCGCCGGCACGCCGCCCGACGTGGCCTATCTCTACGGCAGCTGGGCGCCCAACGTCGCCAAGATCCCCTCGGTGGTGGACCTGACCTCGATGGTGAAGTCCAAGAAGGTCAACTGGAACGACTTCTACGCCGGCGAGCGCGCAGTGGCCACCGTGGGCAACAAGGTGATCGGCGTGCCGGCCCTGGTCGACAACCTGGCAGTGGTCTACAACAAGTCGTTGCTGAAGAGGGCCGGCATCACCCCGCCGACCCCGAGCTGGACCTGGAACGATTTCCGCGCCGACGCACGGAAGCTCACCAACCCGGCCACCAAGCAGTTCGGCACCTCCTACCCCGCCGACGCCAGCGAGGACAGCGTCTGGCACTGGGAGGCGATGCTGTGGGAGGCCGGCGGCGAGATCCTCAACTCCGGCAACAACAAGGCGGCGTTCAACTCACCCGCCGGGCTGAAGGCGATGACCACGCTGAAACAAATGGCTGTCGACGACAAGTCGGTCTACGTCGACACCACCAACTCCAAGTACATGAACCTCTTCAACGCCAACAAGATCGGCATGCTCGTGACCGGCCCGTGGGACCTCTCATCTGTGCACGTCCCCTACGGCGTGCAGATCATGCCGAAGTACGCCGGCTCCTCAGTGGGGCACCAGAGCATCGCGGGCCCGGACAACTGGGTGGTCTTCAACAACGGCAGCGACCGTGTCGCGGCGGCCAAGACCTTCGTCACCTGGCTGACCGCGCCCGCCCAGGTGAAGAAGTTCTCGCTCGCGACCGGTGACCTGCCGATCCGCCAGTCGGTCGGCAACGATCCGGCTGTGGTCCACGCAATGAACAAGAATCTGCCCGGGCTCGAGGTCTACATCAAGAACCTCTCCAACGTGAAGCAGGCCCGGCCGCAGGTCGCGTCGTACCCGAAGATCTCCCAGGCACTGGGCAACGCCATCGTGGGACTGCTACTGGGCAAGACCAGCCCCCAGCATGCCCTCGACCAGGCGTCGAGCGCCACCGACCAGGCGCTGTCCTCGGGCAGCTGAGCCACACCCGTGACGAC
>JBOHDW010000012.1:0-18607 GCA_050700795.1 Nocardioidaceae bacterium
GTGACAGCCTGACCGCGCCCGGCCGCTCGCTCAGCATGTTCACCCGCGACCTGTCCCTCGGCCCGGACCCCCTGCCGAGGCGCTGACCCGCCGGTGGCTACGAGCCGGCGGCCTCGAGGCGGGCGACGAGGCTCTGGTACTGCGAGTCCAGGGCGGCCGGGAGCTTGTCGCCGAAGGTCGCGAAGAAGTCGGGGATGAGCGCCGCCTCCTGCTTCCACTCCTCGACGTCGACCTTCAGCAGCGCCGCGAGCTCGTCGTCGGAGAGGCCCAGTCCGTCGGTGTCCAGCGACTCCGGCGTCGGCAGGATCCCGATCGGTGTGTCCACGCCGTCGGCGTTGCCCTCGATGCGGTCGATGACCCACTTGAGCACGCGGCTGTTCTCGCCGAACCCGGGCCACAGGAACTTGCCGTCGTCGCCCTTGCGGAACCAGTTGACGTAGAAGATCTTCGGGAGCTTGTCCTCGGTCTCGGCCTTCGAGCCGACGTCGAGCCAGTGCGCGAAGTAGTCGCCCATGTGGTAACCGCAGAAGGGCAGCATCGCGAACGGGTCACGGCGCAGCTCGCCGACGGTGCCGGCCGCGGCCGCCGTGCGCTCGGACGACACGGTGGCGCCGAGGAAGACGCCGTGCGCCCAGTCGCGCGACTGGTTCACCAGCGGCACGACGGACGCACGCCGGCCGCCGAACAGGATCGCGTCGATCGGCACGCCCTTGGGGTCCTGCCACTCGGGCGCGATGGTCGGGCACTGCCCGGCCGGCACCGTGAACCGCGCGTTCGGGTGCGAGGCCGGAGTGTCCGACTCGGGCGTCCAGTCGTTGCCGCGCCAGTCGGTCAGGTGCGCCGGCTTCTCGTCGGTCAGCCCCTCCCACCACACGTCACCGTCGTCGGTCAGGGCGACGTTGGTGAAGATCGCGTTGCCGGTGAGGGTACGGATCGCGTTGCGGTTGGTGGACTCGCCGGTGCCGGGCGCGACGCCGAAGAAGCCGAACTCGGGGTTGATGGCGTAGAGCCGGCCGTCGTCGCCGTAGCGCATCCAGGCGATGTCGTCGCCGACCGTCTCGACCTTCCAGCCGGGGATGGTGGGCTCGAGCATCGCGAGGTTGGTCTTGCCGCACGCGCTGGGGAACCCGGCCGTGATGTAGCGGGGCTGGCCCTGCGGGGGCGTGAGCTTGAGCACCAGCATGTGCTCGGCCATCCAGCCCTCGTCGCGCGCCATCGCGCTCGCGATGCGCAGCGCGTAGCACTTCTTGCCGAGCAGCGAGTTGCCGCCGTAGCCGGAGCCGTAGGACCAGATCGCCCGCTCCTCCGGGAACTGCACGATGTACTTGGTGTCGTTGCAGGGCCACGAGACGTCCTGCTGGCCGTCGGCCAGGGGGGCGCCGACCGAGTGCAGGGCCTGCACGTAGCCCGCGTCCAGCTCCTCCATGCGGCGGAGCACGTCGGTGCCCATCCGGGCCATCACGCGCATCGACGCCACGACGTACGGCGAGTCGGTGATCTCGACGCCGAACATCGGCTGCTCGGCGTTGAGGTGGCCCATCACGAACGGGATGACGTACATCGTCCGGCCGCGCATCGAGCCGCGGTAGAGGTCGGTCAGGATCTCCTTCATCTCCTGCGGGTCCATCCAGTTGTTCGTCGGACCCGAGTCCCTCTCGTCGACCGAGCAGATGAAGGTGCGATTCTCGACGCGCGCGACGTCGGTGGGGTCGGTGCGGGCCCAGAAGGAGTTCGGCTTCTTGGCGTCATTGAGTCGGACGAAGGTGCCGGCGGCGACCAGGGCGTCGGTGACCCCGGTCCACTCCTCGTCGGTCCCGGTGCACCAGTGCACCGCGTCGGGCTGGGTCAGGGCGGCGACCTCGGCGACCCAGTCGGCGATGCCCGCATGCGTGGTCGGGGCGGATTCGGTGGTGGTCTCGGCGGTCATGCCGTTCCTCTCGCGCTTCTCACCCGGCGGATGTTGCGTGCCGGGCGGCCGCCGACATGTCGGCGGTATGGGGAGTTCGTGTCCTCGCCGCGTCGTTGCGGCCCTGCCGTGAATGTACCGAGGCGTCCCGTCGCGGGCTATTGGATCGATCCAGGCTCGGGTCAGGCTCGGTTGGACGTCCAATCGGACAATTCGCCCCGACGCCGGAGCGGGTGGGGTGTCCGAACCGGCCGGTCGTCGATTTCCGGGCGTACCGCGGCTCGGCTAAACTCGGCGAGGCCCAGCGCTCGTAGCTCAACGGATAGAGCATCTGACTACGGATCAGAAGGTTGGGGGTTCGAATCCCTCCGAGCGCGCCAACCGGTTCCTCAGCAAAGATCGGTCCGTTGGAGCGATTGTTGCTGCCGGCCCCTCGGTGGCTTCGTCTCACCCCTCCCAGTCCCGCGCCACCGCCTCCGTCGTACGGCGGGTCGCGGCGTTGCCGGTCAGCACGGTGAGGAAGACATCGCGGTCCAGCGCGTACAGCACCGTGGCGGTCCTCGCGGTGATGGTGGCGGTGCGCGGCACGTCGCGCAGCAGCGCGATCTCCCCGAACCCCTGACCGCGGCGCTCCTCGCGCACGAACCGGCCGTCGATGGTGACCGTGACCTCGCCCTCGGCGATCGCGTAGAAGCGGTCACCGGCGTCCCCCTGCCGGAGCAGTACGGCGCCCGTCGGCAGCTCGACCGGCTCGAGGGCGCGCGCGAGCCCCTCGAGCTCCGGGGCGGGCAGGTTGGCGAAGTGCGGCAACGAGCGGAGCAGCGCGATCTCCACCACCGGGACGCGGGCGGCGGCATCGATCCCGAACAGCGCGCGCCCGCCGATCACCGCGGCGAACGGCAGCAGCAACCCGACCCCGACTAGCGCGGCCTTCGGCCCGCCCAGGTGGACCAGGACCGAGACCAGGACCGAGCCGACGCCGAGGCCCACCATGCTGAGTCCCTCGACCAGGCCGAAGATCCGCCCCACGACATCGGCGCGCACGGTGCGCTGCAGGAGGGTGCGGGTGCCAACCTCCAGGACCGATGCGCCCGCGCCGGCACAAGCGAGCAGCAAGGCGGTGAGCGCCACCGAGTGGGAGAACGCGGTCAGCCCGACGCCCAGGCTGATCAGTACGGCGGCGCCGAGGATGGGCCGCACGAGGCGTCGGCCGACGAGCGCAGCGGTGAGTACGCCGGCTGCGATCCCGCCGACGCCCATCGCCGTGTTGAGGTAGCCGGCCCACTCCGAGCCACGGTGCAGCACCCCTTGGGCAACCACCACGAACAGCACGTCGAGGGCGCCGTACACGACGTAGAGCGCGCCGATGAGGCTGACGATCAGCCGCGCATGCCGGTTCGAACCCAGGACCCGCGCCCCGTCGATCACGTCACGCCACGCGGTCGCGTCGTCGTCGTCGTCGCCGTTGCCGTCGACCGCCGCGGCCGGGACGCGCAGGGACACCACGGGCAGGCACGCCAGGCCCAGCAGTCCGGCGCAGACGGCGAGCACCAGCCCGGGGGAGCCGATCGACAGCAGCACACCGGTGACCAGGCCGGCACCCCCGATGCCCAGCTGCTCCATCCAGCCGAGAGCCACGTTGGCCGAGCCGAGCTCCTCGGCGTCCCGGGCCAGGGCCGGGGTCAGCGCCGACATGGCCGGGCGGGTGGTCGTGACCGCGGTGGAGGCGACGATGGCCCCGGCGTAGGCGAGGTACGGCGAACCCCCGGTCAGCATGACCAGGGCGGCCCCGACCGTCGCGAGTGCCTGGACGAGGAGGCCGCAGACCAGGAGGATCTGCGCGGGCCGGCGGTCGGCGAGGGTGGCCATGATCGGCGCGAGCAGCGCTGCCGGGACGAGCTCGGCGACGGCCACGAGTCCCGCGGTTGTGGCGCCGCCGCGGGCGTAGGCATAGACGAGCACGGCCAGCCAGACCGCGATCTCGGCCAGGATGAACAGGAAGAAGGTTGCCGAGGCCCGGACGAGTCCCCGGTTGCCGAGCAACCGAGTCGTGATGGCGGCGACCCTGCGCATGCGATCCGTCCTGGATGAGCCCGGCGCGGCCCGGCGCCCTTCGGGCACCCTACCGTCGCCAAGGGCCGGCGGGCCGCGGCTCGTTCCGGGGAGAACTCAGGGTGAAAACTGATGGACGTGTCGCCCGGCTTCGGGAAGCCTGGGGTCCGTGCGGAACCAGGGGAACGCGGTGGACGAGTCGGCGACGGGCGTGGGGCGGCTGGCACGTCTGCCGTCCAGCCACACCATGAAATATGCGGTCCTGGTCTTCTGGCTGGTCGTGATGGCGTTGGCGTTCACGCCGGCGAGCAACCTGACCGGGGCACAGAAGAACGACTCGGTGAGCTGGCTACCCGGGAACGCCGAGTCGACCGAGGTGCTCAACGAGTCGGCCGCCTTCCAGTCCGAGGATGAGATCCCGACCCTGATCGTCTATCAGCGCACCAGCGGGATCACCCCGCGGGACTTCGCCGCGGTCAAGCGCCAGGTAGCCGCCTTCGAGAGCGTCGACCACATCGACCAGCCGGCCGTCGGGCCGATCCCGTCGAAGGACGGGCAGGCACTCCAGGTCGTGGTCCCGGTGAACGCGGGCAGCAGCGGGTGGGACTCGCTTGCCACGGCGGTGGACACGATGCGCGGCATCGCGGCCAAGTCCCCACCCGGCCTCTCGGCGCACTTCACCGGTCCGGGCGGGTACGCCGCCGACTCGTCGAAGGCGTTCTCGGGCATCGACGGCAAGCTGTTGTACTCCGCCGGCCTCGTCGTGATCGTGATCCTGCTGCTGACCTACCGCAGCCCGGTGCTGTGGTTGCTTCCGGTCTTCAGCGCGGTGGTCGCCCTGTTCACCGCGGAGGCGGTCGTCTACTTCCTCGCGACCCGTGAAGGGCTCACCGTCAACGCCCAGAGCGCCGGCATCCTGACCGTGCTCGTCTTCGGGGCCGGGACGGACTATGCCCTGTTGCTGGTGGCGCGCTACCGCGAGGAGCTGCGCAAGCGCGAGGACCGGCACGAGGCGATGGCGATCGCCCTCCACCGTGCCGGGCCCGCGATCTTCGCCAGCGGTTCGACCGTGATCGTGAGCATGCTCTGCCTGCTCGTCGCGAGCATGAACTCGACCAGCGGACTCGGCCCGGTCGCCGCGGTCGGAGTCGTGGTCGGTCTGGCCGTCATGCTCACGTTGCTCCCTGCCCTGCTCGTCCTGTTCGGCCGATGGGTGTTCTGGCCACGACGCCCGACGTACGGTTCGCCGGACCACACCGAGACCGGCATCTGGGCCCGGGTCGGCCGGCGCATCGCGGCCGGGCCGCGACGTACCTGGGTGGTCACCGTGCTCATCTTGGCCATCGCGTCGCTCGGGGTCTTCCAGCTCAACGCGCACGGGTTGAAGAACAAGGACAGCTACTACGGACGGCCGGACTCGGTCGTGGGCGAGGCGGTCTTGGCCAAGCATTTCCCGGCCGGCAGCGGGCAGCCGATGGTCGTGGTGGCTCGCGCGTCGAGCGCCGGGGCGGTCCGGGAGGCGTTCGCGGGCACCCGCGGGATCGTCGATGTGACCCCGCCCGTGGTGAAGCACGGCGTGGTCTTCCTGCAGGGGACGCTGTCGTCGGCCCCGGACAGTCAGGCTGCCAAGGACACCGTCGACCGGGTGCGCGCCAACGTGCATGCCGTTGCCGGCGCGGACGCCAAGGCGGGCGGTGGCGCGGCGATCGTGCTCGACACCCTGCGAGCGTCCGCGCACGACGACCGGGTGATCATCCCGCTGGTGCTGCTGGTGGTGTTCCTCATCCTGTGCCTGCTCCTTCGCGCGCTGGTGGCGCCCCTGGTGCTGGTCGCGACGGTGGTGCTCTCCTTCGGAGCCGCGTTGGGGATCAGCGCCTTCCTGTTCAAGTACGTCTTCGGCTTCGCGGGTGCGGACGCGTCGCTGCCCCTGTTCGTCTTCGTGTTCCTGGTGGCGTTGGGGATCGACTACAACATCTTCTTGATGACCCGAGTGCACGAGGAGACCAAGAAGGTCGGGATGCGACGCGGGGCGCTCACCGGGCTGTCCGCGACGGGTGGGGTCATCACCTCGGCCGGCCTGGTGCTGGCCGGTACGTTCGCCGTACTCGGCACGCTGCCGGTGGTGGTCTTCGCCGAGATCGGCATCGCGGTGGCGCTCGGCGTGCTCCTCGACACCATCGTGGTGCGGGCCATCCTGGTGACCGCCCTCAACCTCGACATCGGCCGGGTCATGTGGTGGCCGAGTGCCCTCGCGAAGCAGGAGGACCCGGCGGAGGACCTGTCGGGCGAGGAGGCCGAGTCGGTCCGAGTGTGACGCCGCGTCGTACCGGCTGGACGAAGTTGTCAGTTTACGGAGTGGCGCAACTGCTCGGCACGACCCAACAACCAGTAGCCACGGTCGACCGCTCGTCGTACCGCATGGGCGTTCGGCGGGTGACCGGAGTCGGCCTCGGCGAGCAGCTGCTTGGTCGACTCCGCCCACGAGTCACGAGCATCCGCCAACCGGGTCAGCCGGCCCTGCAGGGTCGTGTAGGCCGAGTCGCCGGTCGACGTCCCACCCGCCAACGCCTTGCTGTCCGCGAGCAGCGTCGCCGTGGCGAAGACACCCACCGCCGAGTTCACCTGCTGGTAGACCCTGCCGAGCAACTCGGTCGAACGCACCGAGTGCGGGTTGGCCCGCAGCGCCTGTGGCAAGACGAACCCGTCGCTCGGGTAGTCGTCACTGAGCCCGGCCAGGTAGAGCATGGTCGGGCGCAGGTCCGTCTCCTCGACCCAGGTGCCCTTCCTACTCGCCTGCGGGATGGTGTTGGTCGAGTTCGGGTCCACCACCTGGTTGCCCTGCTCGGGAGTGGGCCCGTCCACCCCTCGGTGGGCGACCCCGGGGCCGACGAAGGACGACCAGTTGATGTCGATGTTCGGCGAGTAGTACCCGTGGTTGTAGGAGAACCCGCTGTTGATGCTCACTCCCGGCGCCCCGGACGTCGCGAAGTAGTAGTCCGGCACCGGGAACATCGTGTAGGTCGGCAACCGAAGCGGATCCGCGGTTTGCATGTGCAGGACCCGCTCCTCCGTGGCATCGGCCTGGTACTTCACGATGTGCTCGCCCTGCGCTCCGCTGTACGGGTTGTCGCCGGTCATCGCGGCCGTGTCCCGCTCGAGCTGTCGGGCGCTCGGGTCGCCGATGGCCGGGTTGCCCCGGACGTACATCGAGGCGCCCTGCGGCTCGATGTCGTACTTCGTGGCGGCGCTGGCCGTGCCCGAGAGCTCGCTCGGCAGGTTGACCTGCAGCTCACCGAGCTGGTCGGCCGCGTAGTTGCACGGGTTCGCGCCACCCGTGCACCCGGCCGGCGTGGGCCGGGTGGCGCGCCCGGCGTTGGCGCCGGCGACCTGGTCGTTCTCCTCGGCGCTGATCACGAACAGGGTGTTCTTCGGCGTGATGCCGTCGGCCTTGAGCCGCTTGAAGAACGTCGCGAAGGCGGCGTCGTACGCCGCGGTGTTCTGCGCGTAGCACGCATCGCCGGGACCGATCGGCTTGCCGAGGCCGGTCGCCGCCGCCGAGGTGCAACCGGTGTCACCGGGCTTCACCTCGTGCAGGTCGGAGATGTACCCGTAGGTGACCGGGACACCGCTCTCCTGCATGTCGGCGAGGTAGGCCAGGCTCTGAGACGCCGAGGGGTCGAAGCCGGGGAAGCCGGGCTTGGCGGTGTACTGGTTGGTGATCTCGTTGCCCGCCAGGTCGACGAGGTTGCCGTTGGCGTCGGTCACCCGGTAGCCGTGGTGGAAGACGTTGGGGGTCCCGGCACCCAGCTGCGGGTCGGTGTACTTCGCCCCGAACAGCCCCTGGTAGCCGTGGTAGCCGCCGGGCTCGGTCGGCAGCACGTCGTCGACGGCGACGTTGCTCGGCGCGCTCTGGCCGAACCGGACCGCCTTGGCGTTCGCGCAGATCGATGCCGACTGGGCGCAGTGCAGCGCGACGCCGACGTAGTCGGTGGTCTCGTCGTCCTTGAAGGGATCCGGGTCTGCGGCGTACTGCGCGACCTCCGGGGAGTTCGGCCCGAAGACGGTCGGCAGGTCGGTCTTGGCGTTCTCCAGCACCATGTTCGCCGTCGAGAAGTCGCCGACGGAGCAGCCGGCCCGGGTGAACGGCACCCAGGGAGCCGGGGTGATGTCGTTGGTGGCACCGCTCTGCGCGGGCACGGTCGGCGAGTACACCATCGTCGGGGCGGTGTCATGCCCGACCGTCGGCACGGAGGAGCTGTCCGCCACCGGGTCGGTCCAGTAGGCGAACGAGGCGGCCGGGTCCGTCGTACCGTCGGGGTTGTAGGTCTTGTAGCTGTTGCTCAGCGGCTGGCCGTGCCGGTCGCCGTAGAGGCCGGTGTAGATCGTCAGGCTGTCGTCCGCGGTGTGCGCGATCATCGGTGCGTGGGTGTTGGAGAACACCGTGCCGTTGCCCTCGAGGAAATTGAGCAGGTGTGGCATCTGCTCCAGGTCCGACGGCACGTTCGGGTTGTCGCGTGAGAAGTGCACGTTGTCGAACACCAGGCTGATCACGTGCTTGACGCCGTGACCCAGGTGGCAGCTCTGACCGTGCCCTCTGTGGTGATGCGAGCCGGCGGTGGCCGCGACCGGGGAGGCGGTGGCGGCGGCACCGCTGAGAGCGGCGGCAAGGGTCAGGCTCGAACCGATCGCGAGCACGGAGCCGTGGAACGAACGACGACGCATGGGACCTCCCGAGTTGGGACCGCGGTGCTTGTCAACTGCAAAGGTGGCACTTCGTGAGCGTCGTGTCGAGGGGACCGCTGTGTTTTCTGCCGATCAACCCACGGCGACCAGAACCGCGGCGAGCAACGGGACCGCGACCACGACGGCGGTGGTGACGAGCACGGGCAGGCCCACGGGCTCGATATCGCGGTCATCGCGAAGCGCGCGGTCGTTGTCCCGGTAGCGAACGATCCCGAGTACGCCGAGCGCGGAGCCGACCGCGACGAGCACGAGGCCGAGCAGGATGCGCGTTCCGTGGCTGCCCTGGGTCAGGAACTGCAGGACGGCAAGGCCGGCGACCTGGAGGGCCAGCGCCGTGCGCACATAGGCGAGGAAGGTGCGCTCGTTGGCGAGCTGGAACCGGTTGTCCACGGACGTCAGTGTGGCATCCGGTTTCCGTGCGGGTGAACACTGTCGACATGCGGCTGTTCGTGGCGGTACGTCCACCCGACACGGCGGTTGAGGAGCTCGAGTCCTTCCTGGCCCCTCGTCACGAGGCGGCGTCCCGGTTCCGATGGACCGATCCCGAACAATGGCATCTGACCCTGGCCTTCCTGGGCGAGGTCGCGGACCGGCATCTGGACGACCTCGTCGACAGGCTGGGTCGCGCCGCGGCCCGCCGTACGCCGGGCACCGCGGCGGTGGTCGGGGGCGGTGCCTTTCCCAACCCCGCCCGCGCCAAGGTCCTCTACGCGGCGGTCGAGGCCGTCCGCACCTGACCCTCGCACGGCTCGGTGCCGCGACCGAGGCGACGCGATGGATCCGAGTCCTGGACGCCCACCGAGGGCCGAGCCGCCGCCACGGACGCACCGGCGGGTTAGGGTCGATGGGACGGGTGACCACGGGAGAGGGGCGACCATGCCGTACCTGCTGCGCGTCGAGCTACCCGACGTGCCGGGCTCCCTGGGACGGGTCGCGACCGCCATCGGTGAGGCCGGCGGCGACATCGAGGCGATCGAGATCGTCGAGCATCGGGAGGACGGCAACGCGGTCGACGATGTCCTTCTCGAGACAGCTTTGGGGGTGATGCCGGACTCCGTGGTCTCCGCCTGCTCCAAGCTCGACGGCGTGCGGGTGCTCTGGGTCTCCCGGTACGCCGCGGGCGGCAACCTCTTCTTGGACCTGGAGGCCGTCGAGGCGTTGACCCAGGAGCCGGCTCGTGCGCTCGACGAGCTGGTCGACCTGCTCCCCTCGACGTTCCGGGCGGACTGGGGGCTGCGCGCTCGCCGCCGACACGGGAAGGTCGCGCTGGTCCGGGCCACGTCGGCGGCGCCGGACGTTGTCGACGACGGTTGGTTCCCGCTCGAGCGTGCGGGTCGCCTCACGCCGGCCGACGGCTCGACCGACAACGTGGTCGCCGGCTCGCCCTTGCGCGGCGGCGACGACATCGTCTTGTTCGGTAGGCGCGGCGGGCCGGACGTCCTCGACTCGGAGCTGGCCAGGCTCAACCACCTCGCCGCGCTCGCCGTGTCGATCGCGAAGAACGCCTGACCCGACCGCAGGACCCTTGGCCTCCGGCCCTGTTCGAGCGTCGGTCCCAGGTTCTACGGTGGCTCGCGTGGATGTCGACACCGCAACGCTCGCCGGCCTGGCGGCCGAGGAGATCGCCGCGCGAACCGGTCGTGACGCCCACGAGGCGCTGGTGGTGCTCGGCTCGGGCTGGAGCCCTGCCGTCGCCGCGTTCGGCACCCCGCGTGCGAGCTTCCCGATGGCGGAGGTGCCCGGCTTCCTGGCCCCGGTGGCGGAGGGCCACCTCGGCGAGATCAGGTCGTACGACGTCGGCGGTGTGGCGACCCTGGTCCTCCTGGGCCGGAGCCATCTCTATGAGGGCCACGGCCTGCGGCCCGTCGTGCACGGGATCCGGGCCGCCGCCGCTGCGGGGGTCCAGATCGCCGTACTCACCAACGCCAACGGCTCGCTGCGCGACGACTGGACCCTTGGCCTGCCGGTGCTCATCGCCGACCACGTGAACGTCACCGGCACCTCCCCGCTGGAGGGTGCCCGGTTCGTCGATCTCACCGACTGCTGGTCACCGCGACTCCGGGGGCTGGCGCACGAGCTGGAGCCCGGCTTCGACGAAGGGGTGTACGCCTGGCTTCGTGGGCCGCACTACGAGACCTGGGCCGAGGCGGAGTGGCTGCGCCGGGTGGGTGCCGACATGCTCGGCATGTCGACGGTGCCGGAGGCCATCGCGGCGCGAGAGTGTGGCATCGAGGTGGTGGGCGTCTCGACGGTGACCGCCGTCGAGGGCACGGAGTCCGGGATCGACCCGAGCGAGGTGGTGGCGGTGGCCGAGGCGACCGCTGAGAGAGTGGGCCCGCTGCTGGCGCGGCTCATCGAGAAAGGGGCGCGGTAGTGACGACTGAGGTGGCAACCGCAAAGGGCGGCCTCGCGATCGAGGCCAACGGGCTCAACGTGATCGCGGAGTCCGAGCGCAAGGGCAAGCCTTCGGGGCTGTTCTGGCCGTGGTGCGCCTCGAACATCTCGGTGTTCGGGGTGTCCTGGGGCGCGTTCGTGCTGGGTTTCGGGCTGAGCCTCTGGCAGGCGTTGTTCGCGGGCGTTGTGGGGGCGGTGTTCAGCTTCCTGCTCGTCGGCCTGGTCTCGATCGCCGGCAAGCGCGGGTCCGCGCCGACCCTGGTGCTCTCACGCGCTTCGTTCGGCATCCGCGGCAACCTCGTTCCCGGTGTCGTCTCCTACCTGTTGCTGGTCGGTTGGGAGATCGTGCTGGTCGCGCTCGCCACGCTGGCGACCGCGACGGTCTTCGGCCGCCTCGGGTGGAGCGACGGGAACGTCACGAAGGTGATCGCGTTCCTGGTGGTCGCCGGGATCATCGTCGCGGCCGGGATCCTCGGCTTCGACGCGATCATGAGGCTGCAGAAGTGGCTGACGATCTTCACGATCGTGGCGACCGCGCTCTACATCGCCTTGACCGTCGACCACATCCATCTGTCCGTGGCCGACAACCTCCCTGGGGGGAGCGCGACGGCGGTGGTGGGCGCCCTGATCATGGTGGTCACCGGCTTCGGCATCGGCTGGGTCAACGGCGCGGCGGACTACTCGCGCTATCTCCCCCGCGACACGTCGACCGGCGGTGTGGTCTGGTGGCCGACGTTCGGCGCCAGCCTGCCGGTGGTCGTGCTGATCGTTTACGGCATCCTGCTGTGCGCCTCCGACTCGAAGTTCTCCGCCCAGGTGTCGGCCGACCCGATCGGAGCGCTCACCACGATCCTGCCGACGTGGTACCTCGTGCCGTTCGCCCTGGTCGCCCTCGCCGGCCTGATCTCGGGCGCGGTGCTCGACATCTACTCCTCGGGGCTCACCCTGCTCGCGATCGGCCTGCCGACCCCGCGCTGGGTGGCGGCGGGGATCGACGGTGTCCTGATGATCCTCGGCACCATCTACGTCGTATGGGTCGCGGGCAACTTCTTCGGCCCGTTCCAGGGCTTCCTGATCACCCTGGGCGTGCTGATGGCCGCCTGGTGCGGGATCTTCCTCGCAGACCTGTTCCTCCGACGCCACGACTACGAGGAGGCGAAGTTGTTCGACGCCGGCCTGCACCACGGCTATCGGATGGCGCGCTGGGACTCGCTGGCCGTGATGGCGGTCGCGACCTTCCTCGGGTGGGGGCTGGTGACCAACACGTATGCCGGGTGGCTGAAGTGGCAGGGCTACCTGCTCGACCCGTTCGGGTTGGGCGGCCGCGACGGCAACTGGGCGTATGCGTCGCTCGGCGTGCTCGTCGCGCTGGTGGTCGGTTTCGTGGGGTACTGGCTGATCGGATCCGGGGCCGTTCGTGAGCAGGAGGCCGACCGCCGGAGCATCGCCGCTTGACCCTTCACCTCCACCGGGCCGACCGCGCGGACCGACTCGCCGACGAGCTGGCCGCCCTGCTGGCCGTCCCTCTCGCCGACCCCTTCGCCGAGGAGTACGTCGTCGTACCCGCGCGTGGTGTGGAGCGGTGGCTGACCCAGCGACTGTCGCACCGACTCGGCGTCGGCGCCGGCCGCGAGGACGGTGTCTGTGCGGGGGTCCGGTTCGTCTCGCCCCGATCGCTGGTGTCGCTGCTCCTCGGCCGGGAGCGCGATGACCCGTGGGACCCCGATCGACTGGTCTGGCCGCTGCTCGCCGTGATCGACGCCTCGGTCGGTGAGCCATGGTGCCCGGCGCTCTCCGCGCACCTCGGGGCCGGCCGGACCGGGGAGGACGCGCGGACCCGCCATGACCGCCGGTACGCCGTGGCCCGCCGGTTGGCCGGCCTCTTCGCGTCGTACGCCGTCCAGCGACCCGAGCTGGTCAGCGACTGGACTGACGGATTCGATACCGACGGGCTCGGTCGCGCGCTGGTGCCCGATCTGGCCTGGCAGGGGGAGCTGTGGCGACGCGTCGTCGCGGAGGTGGGCGAGCCGCCGCCGCACCGACGCCACGAGGACACGGTTGCCGCCATCCGGTCGGGCGCGGAGCTGGCCCTACCGGACCGGCTGTCGATGTTCGGCCACACGCGGTTGCCGCGCACGGAGATCGAGCTGCTCGGCGCCGTCTCGACGCACCGCGACGTGCACCTCTGGCTGCCGCAGGCGTCGGGGGAGCTGTGGCACGAGCTCACCGGGGTGGTGGCGGCGGGACCGGTCCCTCGGGATGAGGACCACTCGGGGCGGGAGGTCCGTCATCGGCTGCTGGGGTCATTGGGGCGCGACTCCCGGGAGCTCCAGCGCGGGCTGGCCGTGCTTCGCGACCCGATGTCGCACGAGTCACCCTCGCCCGCGACGACGGACACCCTGTTGGGCTGGCTGCAGGATGACCTGCGGTCCAACCGCCCTCCGGGGGGCGCCGGAAGGGCGCTGCGGCCGGACGACCGCACCGTCCAGGTTCACGCCTGCCACGGCACCACGCGTCAGGTGGACGTGCTGCGCGAGGTCCTGGTCGGCCTGCTTCAAGACGATCCGACGCTCGAGCCGCGCGACATCGTGGTGATGTGCCCGGACATCGACACCTATGCGCCGCTGATCCACGCGGGGTTCGGACTGGACGACCTGGAGGCGGCCCACCCGGCTCACCGACTGCGGGTGCGGTTGGCCGACCGCGCGCTGGCCAACACCAACCCGTTGCTGGCGCTGACCCAGCGGCTGGTCGCGCTGGCCGGAGGGCGGGTCACCGCCACCGAGGTGCTGGACCTGGCCGCGGAGGTGCCGGTCCGGCTCCGGTTCGGCTTCTCCGACGACGACCTGGTGCAGCTGACCCGATGGGTCGAGGCGGCCGGCATCCGCTGGGGGTTCGACGCGGCGCACCGATCGGCGTACGACCTCGCAACGGTGCGGCAGAACACCTGGCGGACGGGGCTCGACCGGCTCCTCCTCGGTGTCGCGATGGCCGAGGACGAGCACAGCTGGCTCGGTACGACGCTCCCCGTCGATGACGTCTCGGGCAATGAGATCTCCCTCGCCGGGCGCTTCACCGAGCTCGTGGATCGCCTCGAGCGGGCCGTCGACGACCTGCTGGACCCCGGGCTCACGGACCGCCTGGCGGTGCTGGCCGAGCACGTGACGGGGCTGTCCCGCCTCCCGGGTCGCGACGCGTGGCAGCAGAGCCAGTTCGAGCGGGAGCTTGCCGCGATAGCGCCGAGCGCGGGCTCCGGACCCCTCGGTCTGGCCGACCTGCGCGCCCTGCTCGAGGACCGGCTCGGTGGCCGGCCGACCCGGGCCAACTTCCGCACCGGGACCCTCACCGTGTGCACGATGGTGCCGATGCGTTCGGTGCCGCACCGGGTGGTCTGTCTCGTCGGGCTCGACGACGGGGTATTTCCCCGCAACCCCAGCATCGACGGGGACGACGTCCTGGCGCGGAGGCCGGTGACCGGTGAGCGAGACGGACGCAGCGAGGACCGCCAGCTGCTGCTCGACGCCGTCATGGCCGCAACCGAGACACTGGTGATCACCTACTCGGGCGCCAACGAGCACACCGGACAGGTGCGTCCCCCCGCGGTTCCGTTGGGCGAGCTGCTTGACGTCCTCGACGAGACCACACCGGCGCCGGTCACCGAACGCGTCCTGCGGCGACACCCGCTGCAACCCTTCGACGTTCGCAACCTGGTTCCCGATGCGGACGGGGTGCCGTTCAGCTTCGACGAGACGGCGCGTGCCGGGGCACTCGCCGCCAACGGACCGCGGACGAACCCACCCGCCTTCCTCGACGGGCCGCTGCCGGCGGTCGAGCCACCGCCGGACGTCACCCTGGACGAGCTGCGGGAGTTCTTCCGGCACCCGGCGCAGGCCTTCCTGCGCCGCCGACTCGACATCACCTTGCCCCGCGCCGCCGACGAGCTCGGTGACTCGATTCCGATCGAGCTCGACAGCCTGCAGAAGTGGGCGGTCGGTGATCGCGTGCTGACCCGACTCGTGGGCGGCCAGTCAGGGGACTCGGTCACGTTCGCGGAGGTGATCCGCGGCAGTGTGCCGCCAGGGGCGCTCGGGACGAGGGTCCTCAGAGAGCTGCTGGACCCGATCGAGGCGCTGCTCACGGGCTCGGCGTCGGCGCGCGCGGCGGGGGCCCGCACCGTGGAGATCGCCCACGACCTCGGCGGCCGGCGGCTCACCGGCACCGTCCCTGACGTCTACGGCGACGCCCTCGTCCGGCTCACCTACTCCTCGTTGTCGGCCCGGCAGCGGCTGCCGGCCTGGATCGACCTGCTCGCCCTCCTCCTCTGCTATCCGGACATCGGATGGGGTGCCTCGACCTGGGCCAAGGGCAAGGGGGGCGTCAAGCGCGCCACCCTCTCACTCGTCGACCCCGAGGAGGCCCGCTCTCACCTCGATGCGCTGCTGGACGTCTACGACCGGGGGATGCGGGAGCCGATCCCGCTGCCGCTGAAGACCGCCTGCGCGTTCGCGGAGTCCAGTCACTCCGGGCGGACCAACCTCGCCGAGAAGATGGCTCGGGGACAGTGGGAGACCGACCGCTTCAACGACCACCGGCCACCGGGCGAGCAGGACGACGCCGCCTGGGTGCGGGTGTACGGCGAAGTCGCGCCTCTCGAGGTGCTCCTCGGACGTCCACGCCGTGGCGAGTCGTGGTCCTCGGCGCCGCACCGTCTGGGCCAGTACGCCTGGCGGGTCTGGAAGCCGCTGTTGGACCACGAGGTGATCCGGTGATCCCGTTCGACGTCCGTGCCGCGCTGCCCGGCGCGGGAACCACCCTGCTCGAGGCCAGTGCCGGGACCGGCAAGACCTGGACGATCGGTGCGCTGGTCACCCGCTATGTCGTCGAGCGAGGAGTTCCGCTCGAGCAGATGCTGGTCGTCACGTTCGGCCGGATGGCCAGCCAGGAGCTTCGCGCCCGGGTGCGGGCGCAGCTGGTCGCCGCCGAACGGTCCCTGTCAGCCGGGACTCCGCCCGACGACGAGTTCCTGCGCTGGCTGGTCGACGTCTCCTCAGCCGAGCGGGTGCGACGGCTCGGCCTGGTCCGCGAGGCGTTGACCAGCTTCGACGCCGCGACGATCGCGACGATCCACCAGTTCTGCCAGCTGGTGCTGCGGGGACTCGGCGTCGCGGGCGACACCGACGCCCGGGCCGAGCTCGTCGAGGAGCTCGACGACCTGGTCGTGGAGGTCGTCGACGATCTCTATCTGCGCACCTTCTCCACGATGGACCCGCCCCCGTTCTCCCGCGCCGACGCACTCGACGTCGGGCGGCAGGCGGCCGGCGACCCCCGCGCCGTGCTGGAGCCCACGGGCATGGCTACGTCCACGACCGCGGGGCTGCGGGTCCGGTTCGGCCTGGACGTCCGCGACGAGCTCGACAGGCGCAAGCGCCGCCAGGGCGTGCTGTCCTACGACGACCTGCTCGGCCAGGTCGCCGACGCGCTCGTCGATGACGACTCGCCCGCCCGCACGCGGATGCGACAGCGCTGGGGCGTCGTACTCGTCGACGAGTTCCAAGACACCGATCCGGTCCAGTGGCAGGTCTTCGACCGGGCCTTCACCGGCCACGCCACGATGGTGCTGATCGGCGACCCGAAGCAGGCGATCTACGGCTTCCGGGGCGGCGACGTGACCACGTACCTGGCGGCGAAGCGGGGCGCCGGCACGCACGCGACCCTGGCCACGAACTGGCGCAGCGACGAGCGCCTCCTCGACGCCCTGCAGTCGGTGCTCCTCGGAGCCCAGCTCGGCGACCCGGAGATCGCGGTGCACCCCGTCAACGCCGCTCACCTCGAGACCAGGCTCGCCGGGCACCCGGTCGACGCGCCCTTCCGGTTGCGAGTGGTACGCCGCGACCACCTGCCGCTCCGCCACGACGGACTGATCCGGGTCGCCGAGCTGCGTGAGCATCTCGCCACGGACGCGGCCCATGACATCAAGCGACTGCTCACCAGCGGCGCCACCTTCGACGGTGAGCCGCTCACGGCGGGACAGGTGGCGGTGCTGTCGGGCACCAACCGTCAGGGGCTCCTCGTGCGCGATGCGCTGGCGGCGGTCGGCGTACCCTCCGTGGTCGCCGGCAACGGCAGCGTCTTCGCCACGCCCGCCGCGACGGCCTGGCTCACCTTGTTGGAGGCGATGGAGCAGCCCCATCGGACCGCCCGCGTCCGGGCCGCGGCGTTGACCCCGTTCCTCGGGAGAACCGCCGCCGAGATCGGCGCGGACCTCGGCGAGGCGGTCACCGAGGAGATCGGCGAGACGGTGCGCGGGCTCGCCGACGTGTTCCAGCGGCGCGGAGCCGCGGCGGTGTTCGAGACCACCGTGTACGCCCACGGGTTGGCGGCGCGGGTGCTCGGTGGGGTGAACGGCGAACGAGAGCTCACCGACCTGCGTCATGTGGCCGAGTCCCTGCACGCCGAGACGAACCGGCATCGGCTGGGGCTGGTCGCGCTGGCGGCATGGTTGCAGGAGCAGATGTCGGACGAGCGGGTCGAGCTCGCCTCCGAACGCACCCGGCGGCTCGACAGCGACGCCGCCGCCGTCCAGATCGCCACCGTCCACGGCAGCAAGGGGCTCGAGTACCCAGTCGTCTACCTGCCGTTCGTCAGCGACCGGTCGATGACGGCCGTGCCCCGCACCGTCCGCTTCCACACCGGCGACGGTCAGCGCGCCCTCGACCTCGGCGGACAACGCGACGACCCGACCTGGAGCGCCAACGTGAGCTCCGCCAAGGACGAGGATGCCGGGGAGGCGTTGCGGCTGCTCTACGTCGCGATGACCCGGGCGCAGTCGCAGCTGGTCGCCTGGTGGGCACCCGGGGGGAACGTCAAGGCCTCCGGGCTGCACCGACTGTTGCTCGGGCGGGGCTCCGACGAGGGCCTGGTCCCGGACCTGACGCCGGTCCCCACTGACGAGTCCGCGTGGACCAGGCTCGGAGCCTGGGTGGGACCCGTGGTCGAGGAGTCTCGGGTCGAACCGGTGTCGGACGAGAGGCTGGCCCGGCCGCTCCCTGACCTCGAGGTGCGCTCCTTCGACCGCGAGATCGATGCTCGCTGGCGGCGGACGTCGTACTCCGCCCTGACTAGTGCGGCCCACGAGAACCGCCGGGCGGCCACGGTCGGCAGCGAGCCCGAGGCGCCGCCGCGAGACGACGAGGAGCTTCCCCCCAGAGTGTCGGGGAGCACGACCGAGACGGGCACCATCGAACCCGTCCCCTCGCCGATGGCCGAGCTGCCGGTCGGCGCCACCTTCGGCTCGCTGGTGCACGCCATCCTGGAGCACGCCGACCCCTCCGCCGCGGACCTGCGCGAGGAGCTCTCGGCCCGGGTCGACGAACAGCTCCTCCGGTGGCCCGTGGACCTCGGGCGCGGACGGCTCGCGGACGCCCTGGTCGCGGTGTGTGACAGTCCGCTCGGTCCGTTGGCGGACAACGCCACCCTCCGGTCGATCCCCCGTGGCGACCGGATGTGCGAGCT
>JBOHDW010000013.1:0-6175 GCA_050700795.1 Nocardioidaceae bacterium
TCTACCTGCAGATCACCGCCGACCCCGCACAGGACCTCGCCGTACCCGGCAAGGAGTTCACCTTCGGGAGGCTGATCGCGGCCCAGTCTGCCGGTGACGCGCAGGTGCTGGCCGAGCATGGTCGGCCGGTCCTGCGGTTGCACCTGACCGACCTGCCCGCGGGCGTCGTGGCCGTCGAGCGGGCACTGGCATGAGTCTCGACGCGGACACGAGCGAGCCGCGCGCCTACGTCAACCCGTTGCGCGACCCGGACGACCGCCGGCTGCCCCGCATCGCCGGTCCCTGCGGAATGGTGATCTTCGGCGTCACGGGCGACCTGTCGACCAAGAAGCTGATGCCGGCGATCTACGACCTGGCCAACCGGGGGCTGCTCCCCCCGGGGTTCTCCCTGGTGGGCTACGCCCGACGCGACTGGGCCAACGAGGACTTCGCCAAGGTCGTCCACGACTCGGTGCAGGCATACTCCCGGACGGAGTTCCGCGAGGAGGTGTGGGACCAGCTCGCCGAGGGGTTCCGCTTCGTCCCCGGCGACTTCGCCGACGACGTCGCCTTCGACCAGCTGTGCCGGACGATCCAGGACCTCGACAAGGTTCGCGGCACCGGCGGGAACCACGCGTTCTACCTGGCCATTCCGCCCCGATTCTTCGGGCCGGTGGTCGGCCAGCTCAAGAAGCACGGCCTGGCCGACCCCCGGCCGAACTCCTGGCGGCGGGTGGTGGTCGAGAAGCCGTTCGGCTCCAACCTCGAGACCGCCCGACAGCTCAACGCGGTCATCTCCGAGGTCTTCCCGCCCGAGGCGGTCTTCCGCATCGACCACTACCTCGGCAAGGAGACCGTCCAGAACATCCTCGCGCTGCGGTTCGCCAACGCGATGTTCGAGCCGATCTGGAACGCCAACTACGTCGACCACGTCCAGATCACCATGGCCGAGGACATCGGGATCGGCAGCCGGGCCGGGTACTACGACGGCATCGGGGCGGCACGAGACGTCATTCAGAACCACTTGATGCAGCTGATGGCGCTGACCGCCATGGAGGAGCCGATCTCGTTCGACGCGAAGAGTCTGCGGATCGAGAAGCAGAAGGTGCTCGAGTCCGTCGTACTGCCCCGACGTTTGGACCTGTCCACGTCGCGGGCCCAGTACACGGCGGGATGGGCGGGCGGCGAGCTGGTGCCGGGGTACCTCCAGGAGGAGAACATCCCCGCCTCGTCGACGACCGAGACGTTCGCGGCGGTCAGGCTGAACATCGAGACGCGGCGCTGGGCCGGGGTCCCGTTCTACCTGCGCACCGGCAAGCGGCTCGGCCGACGGGTCACCGAGGTGGCGGTCGTCTTCAAGCGAGCCCCGCACCTGCCGTTCGCGGCGACCTCGACCGAGGAGCTGACCGAGAACGCCCTGGTGTGCCGGATCCAACCGGACGAAGGCATCACCCTCAGGTTCGGTTCCAAGGTGCCCGGCACCGGGATGGAGATCCGTGATGTGAACATGGACTTCGCGTACGGCGGAAGCTTCACCGAGGCCAGCCCCGAGGCCTACGAGAAGCTGATCCTCGACGTGCTGCTCGGGGATCCCCCGCTGTTCCCGCAACTTGAGGAGGTCGAGCTGTCGTGGCAGATCCTCGACCCCGTGCTCGACCATTGGGCAGCCAAGGGCAGCCCCGACACCTACTCTTCGGGCACCTGGGGACCGACGTCGGCGGTCAAGATGCTGGCCCGTGACGGACGGATCTGGAGGCGGCCGTGATCAAGGTCGAGGACACCAATGCCGCGGGGATCGCCGCGCAGTTCGTGGCCGCGCGTCGCCAGGCCGGCAGCCCCGCGATGGGCATGGTCATGACGCTCGTGATCGTCGTCGAGGAGGAGCACGCCAAGACGGCGATGGCCGCCGCTCGCCTGGCGGCGCGCGAGCACCCGGCCCGGCTGCTCGGCATGGTGCTCGGCACCGTTCGAGGGGCCTCCCGGATCGACGCCGAGGTGGACGTCGGCGCCCGCGAGGGCGGTGAGCAGGCGCTGATCCGGCTGAGCGGGCCGGTGACCCACCATGCCGAGTCCGTCGTCCTGCCGTTGCTGCTCCCGGACTCGCCGGTCGTGGTGTGGTGGCCCGGGAAGGCGCCGGACGAGCCCGGGGCCGACCCGGTGGGTGCCCTGGCGAAACGCCGCATCACCGACGCCGCGGCAGTCCCGAGCGGCAAGGGTCGTGCCATGTTCACCCAGTGCCGCGGATATACCGACGGCAACACCGATCTCGCGTGGACCAGGGTCACCGGCTGGCGGGCACTGCTCGCGTCGGCCCTCGACCAGGTGGAGGCGAAGGTGTCGGGCGCCTCGGTGACCGCCGAGCGGATCAGCCCCAGCGCCGACCTTCTCTCTGCCTGGCTGGCCGGCCGGCTCAAGGTCCGGGTCGACCGGCACTTCTCGAAGGGTCCGGGCATCACCCACGTCGTGCTGCGCACCCGAACCGGCGACGTCACCCTGGCACGCACCGACGGGCGCCTGGCCACCCTGTCCTCGCCCGGGCAGCCGGACCGCCCGATCGCCCTCAAGAGACGAGAGCTGCCCGAGCTGCTCACCGAGGAGCTGCGCCGGCTCGACCCCGACGACGCCTACCGCGACACCGTCAAGAAGCTGCTGCGCGACCACGCGAGGGGGGCGGCGAAGAGGTGACGGTACTGACCAGCCCCGATCCGGCCGCCCTGGCCACCGCGGTCGCGCGGCGCCTGCTCGACCGCCTGGCGGAGGTGCAGGCCGGTGGTGGCATCCCCCACATCGCCCTCACCGGTGGGACGATCGCCGACGCGATCCACCGTGAGGTCGCCCGGCTGTCCCGCGGCTCGGCCGTCGACTGGTCGCGCGTCGAGCTGTGGTGGGGCGACGAGCGGTACGTCGCACGGGCCGACCCCGACCGCAACGCCGGCCAGGCCCGAAAGGCGCTGCTGGACCACGTCGACGTGGCCGCGGACCGGGTCCACGAGATGCCCGCCTCCGATGCCGGGTACCCCGACGTGGACGCGGCCGCCGCGGCGTACGGCGACGAGGTCCGACGCGACGGCGCCGGCCGGTTCGACGTGGTGATGCTCGGGGTGGGCCCCGACGGCCACGTCGCGTCGCTGTTCCCCGGCTTCCCCCAGCTGGACGTCGACGACCGGATCGCGGTCGGGGTGACCGGCTCCCCCAAGCCGCCGCCGGAGCGCATCAGCCTCACCTTCCCGACCCTGGAGCGGACCCGGTCGGTCTGGTTCGTCGTCGCGGGCTCCGGCAAGGCCGCCGCCGTGGCCCGCGCGGTCGGTGGCGCCGACCCGCACGAGGTCCCGGCCGCGCGACCCCACGGCGCCGAGGAGACACTCTGGATGGTCGACGCGGCGGCCGCGTCGGGGCTCTGAGGCCGCCTCAGAAGATGATCTCGCCCCGCTTGCGGCGGTCGCGCAGCGTCTGGATCGCCTCGTCGAGGATGTCGGCCGCCTCCTTGTCGGAGCGCCTCTCCTTCACATAGGCGAGGTGCGTCTTGTACGGCTCGATCTTTGGCGGCGGCGGCGGGTTCTCCGAGTCGAGGCTCGCCGGCAGTCCGCAGCGGGGACAGTCCCACGAGTCCGGGATCTGCGCCTCCACCGCGAAGGTGATCACCGACTGGTGCTCGTGGGCACAGAAGTAGGCCACCGCCTGGCGCGGCGCCGCCTCACCGCGCTCGGCCTCGCCCATGGGACCGGCGCCGACCCGGCTGCCCCGGATCGCACTACCTCCACCTGCCACGGAACCGTTCTCCTGTCAGTCAGTTGCCGGCACGCAGCAACAGTCCCAGCGCAACGATGCACGCGAACCAGATCACACCCGCTCCGATCGTGATCCGGTCCAGGTTCCGTTCCGCTACCGAGGAACCGCCCAGACCGCTGGACACACCCCCACCGAACATGTCGGACAGCCCGCCCCCGCGACCCTTGTGCAACAGGACCAACAGGATCAACAGCAAACTGGTGAGGATGAGCAGCACGGTGAAGGCGATGACCACGGTGGGAAACTCTAACTCACGAAGGTGGCGTCACAAGACGGGCATGTCGTAAAACCGGCAGATTCCGCCGAACTCGTCGGCGTGCAGACTGGCCCCGCCGACGAGACATCCGTCGACATCCACCTCGGCCATGATCCCGGCGACGTTGGCGGGCTTCACCGAGCCGCCGTACAGGATGCGTACGCCGGCGGCGGCCTCGGCCGACCAGGCCGCACCGATCCGGCCACGGATGGCCGCGCACACCTCCTGGGCATCCGCCGGGGTGGCCACCTCGCCGGTGCCGATCGCCCACACCGGCTCGTAGGCAACCACCATCTCGGCGACCTGCTTCGCGGAGAAGCCGGCCAGCGACCCGTCCAGTTGGGCGAGGGTGTACGCGACCTGGCGCCCCTCACGCCGGACGTCGAGCCCCTCACCGACGCAGACGATCGGGGTGACCCCCGCGGCGACGGCCTTCTTCGCCTTGGCGTTGACCTCCTCATCGGACTCCGCGTGGTACTCGCGTCGTTCCGAGTGACCGACCAGCACATAGGAGCAGCCCAGCTTCGCCAACATCGACGCCGCCACCTCGCCGGTGAAGGCACCCTGATCATGGGTGGAGACGTCCTGGGCGCCGTAGCGGAGCGAGACGCGATCCCCGTCCACGAGCGTCTGGACGCTCCGCAGGTCGGTGAAGGGAGGCAGCACGGCAACCTCGACCCGGGCGAAGTCGTGCTTCTTGTCGGCCAGGATGAAGACGAGCTTCTGGACCAGCCCCACCGCCTCGAGGTGGGTGAGGTTCATCTTCCAGTTGCCCGCCATCAACGGGACACGGGACTGCTTGGCCACGGGATCCTCTCTGGACGGGTGCGCCGCCGTTCGGCGACCCGTGCTGTTTCAGTCGGTGAGTACGTCGAGACCGGGCAGCCGCCTGCCCTCGAGGTACTCCAGGCTGGCCCCGCCGCCGGTGGAGATGTGCCCGAAGGCGGACTCGTCGAAGCCGAGCGTACGCACCGCGGCGGCGGAGTCGCCCCCGCCGACCACGGTGAGCCCATCGACCTTGGTCAGCGCCTCGGCCACTGCGCGGGTACCGGCCGCGAACGCGGGAAGCTCGAAGACGCCCATCGGACCGTTCCAGAACACGGTACGGGCGTCGGTCAGGGCGGCCGCGAACGCCATGGCGGAGTCGGGACCGATGTCCAACCCGATCATGTCGGCGGGGATGGCGTCTACGGCGACCACCCGCGGCTCGGCCTCGGGGCCGACCTCGGCGGCCACCACGACATCGGTCGGCAAGACGATGCGCACCCCGGTGTCGCCCGCGCGGCGGAGGTAGTCGCGACACGTGTCGATCCGGTCGCTCTCGAGCAGGCTCTTGCCCACCTGGTGGCCCTGCGCGGCGAGGAAGGTGAAGACCATCCCCCCACCGATCAGCAGCCGGTCGGCCTTGCCGAGCAGGTTGTCGATGACACCGAGCTTGTCCGAGACCTTGGCGCCGCCGAGCACCACCACATAGGGCCGCTCGGGGTCCTCGGTCAGCCGCCGCAGCACCTCGACCTCCCGCGCGACCAACCCGCCCATCGCGTGCGGCAGCCGCTGGGCCACGTCGTACACCGAGGCCTGCTTGCGGTGCACGACACCGAAGCCGTCGCTGACGAACGCGTCGGCCAACGTCGCCAGCTGATCCGCAAAGGCCCCTCGGGCCGCGTCGTCCTTGCTCGTCTCGCCCGGGTTGAACCGGACGTTCTCAAGGACCGCCACTTCGCCGTCCCGCAACGCCGCCGAGGTAGCCCGGGCACTCGGGCCAACGGTGTCCGTGGCGAACTGCACGTCCTGGCCGAGCAGCTCACCAAGCCGGTGCGCGACGGTGGCCAGCGAGTAGCGCGGGTCCGGGGCACCGTCGGGCCGGCCAAGGTGGGCCACCACGAGGACCCGAGCGCCGGCGTCGCTCAACAGCCGGATCGTGGGCACACTGGCCCGGATCCGGCCGTCGTCGGTGATCACGTCACCATCGAGCGGGACGTTGAGGTCGGAGCGCACCAGCACCCGCTTGCCGCGCAGGTCGCCGAGGGCGTCGATGGTGCCGGGCATCCGCCGAGCCCCGGTCAGAGCGACGAGCCGACCAGCGTGACCAGGTCGGCCAGCCGGTTGGAGTAGCCCCACTCGTTGTCGTACCAGCCGACGACCTTCACC
>JBOHDW010000014.1:0-2000 GCA_050700795.1 Nocardioidaceae bacterium
CGAGGACGTGACCGGGCTCCCCCTGCGCGACCACCAACGAGGAGACCGTCAACCCCACGCGACCGTCGCCGCTGCCGCTGGTCCACACGCTCACCGTCCCGCCCAGTCGCCCCCGGAACCGGCGTACGACGTCGCGGGCCGGCTCGGGATCCGCAAACGGGTGTTCGGACCGAATCGTCACCCTCGCAGGCTATCGGCCGAACCGGCCGGCGGACTGGCCGATCGGCGGAGCCGCCTGACCCCGGCCGGGCCATCTAATGACCGAAAGGCCCATGAAGCGCGACCCGCGAACTGCCGATCCTTTATCCGGGAAGGGAAGGGAGGGATCATGATCGAGCTGAGCACCAAGCCGTATCTGCGGACCATCCGCGACGGCGACGAGGCGTTGCTGTACGACGTGTTCGCCTCCAACTGGGAGGCGGAGTCGGCGGCGCTGCCGGACCAGGCCCTGGTGACCCATTTCCTGCGGATCCAGTACACCGCCGAGAAGACCCGGCTGGCCACCCGCTACCCGCGGCTCGAGCGCTACATCATCATGTCGGACGACGAGCCGGTCGGACGCCTGTTCGTGCAGCAGTCCGTGGACACGATCACCTGCGTCGACGTGACCCTGTTGCCGAAGTACCGCTGCCAGGGGATCGGCCGGATGATGCTCAACGACCTGACCGAGATGGCCGCCGACACCGGCAAGGTGGTCACCGTGCGGGTACCCCGACGCAACTGTCGCGCGATGTCGCTCTACACCCGGGTCGGCTTCCGGATGGCCACGATGGACGACACCGACGTCTGCTTCGAGTGGTCACCGGACCGGGCCTGACAGCTCCCACTCGGTGCCCTGCCCGGGCCTGGTGCGCAGCTCGGCCGTCCCGCCGAGGTCGGCCATCCGGCCCCGGATCGACTCGGCGACACCCAACCGTCCCTCGTCGCGCGCCTCGTCCAACCGCCCCGTCGCGATGCCCGGGCCCTCGTCGCGCACCGTGATCGCGACCCTCTGGCCGAGGTCCTCCAGCAGCACCCAGGCGCGGGCCCCGGGACCGACGTGCTTGGTCACGTTGTCCAGGCACGCGCGTACGACGGCCAGCAGCTCACCCGCGAAGTGCGAAGGCACCCGCAGTACGCCGCCCGGCCCCGACACCGTGACGGTCGCCGACTGGAGCCGCTCGAGCTCGGCGACCAGGTCGACCGTCGCGCCCTCGACCGCGGGTGCACCACGGCGCTGGGCGTACGCGTCGCCTTGCACCAGGGCCCTCAGGGCGATCTCCTGCTCGCCGGCCAGCCGACCCAGCTCGGCGGCGTCACCGCCCAGCTCATGGCCGCGCTTCTGGACGAGCGCGAGCACCTGGAGTACGCCGTCGTGTACGACGCGCGCGAGCCGGGCCCGTTCCTGCATGGCGGCGGCGATCCGTTCGGCACGGGCGCGCGCCTCGGCCGCGTCGCGGACCAGCGTGGCGGCGTACCCGACGATGCCGGCGCCGAGCAGCAGCAGGAAGATGTTCCCCCACGTCGTCCCGTTGCGGTTGGTGCGGAAGGCCACGTCGGCGGCCGACATGAGCACCGCCGTCGAAACCCCGGCGACCCAGCCGAAGCGGATCGCCCACGCGAGCACCGAGGCCATCACCCAGAACGACGGCATCGTGGACGCGTGCCGGGCGAGCATCGCGTCGCTCTGGATGTACGGCGTGGACGCGAGCGCGGCGATCGCGACCGCGAGGTCGGCGATCAGCAACGGCAGCCGGCGACGGGCGGTGGCGTCGTACCCCCAGGTGACCACGCCGGTCCAGACGACCATCGCACCGATGACGACCCAGCCGAGGGTGGGGTGGTCGAACTCGTGCCAGCGGCCGATGTTGAGGGCGACGACGTAGACGAGTACGACGATCCGGAGCACCGCCAACGCGCGGAAGAGGGTGGTCTCGACCTGCTCGGCCGCGGGCGTCGTACCGGTGGGGGGGCGGGTCGTGGGTGTCGATTCGGCCCGCCGGTTCACCATGGTGCCATGG
>JBOHDW010000015.1:0-13646 GCA_050700795.1 Nocardioidaceae bacterium
CGTCGCATCAGCGGCTGATGCTCGCGAACCTTGCGACATCGCTGTTCGAGCACGGGAAGATCACCACCACCGAGGCGAAGGCGCGGGTGCTGCGTCCGGTGGCCGAGCGGCTTATCACCAAGGCGAAGAAGGGTGACCTGCACAACCGCCGTCTGGTGATGCGCACGATCCGCGACAAGAGCGTGGTGCACGCGCTGTTCACCGAGATCGCGCCGCGGTTCGCCGAGCGTCCCGGCGGCTACACGAGGATCACCAAGCTCGGCCCCCGCAAGGGTGACAACGCACCGATGGCGGTCATCGAGCTGGTCACGGAGTCCTACACGCCGAGTGCGCCGAAGACGAAGAGGGCGGCGGCTCCGGCTGAGCCTGTCGAGGAGTCCGCCGAGGTCGAACCCGCCGAGGAGGCGGCCGAGCCGGCGGCTGAGTCCGCCGAGGTCGAGCCCGCCGAGGAGGCGGCCGAGCCCGTCGAGGAGGCCATTCCGGCCGGCGTCTCCGAGCTCGAGTTCAACGACGACATGCAGCCGGGCACCGAGGACGGCGCGGCGCCGGAGGGCTTCGAGATCAAGGGCAACCGGGACTCGATGAAGTACCACACCCCGGAGTCCCAGTGGTACGACCAGACGATCGCCGAGGTGTGGTTCCGCACCGAGGAAGCGGCCGAGGCAGCCGGCTTCGTCAAGGCGGGCTGACCTCGACCCGGCCTGAAAGTCGGGTCCTGCGTTGGTTCGGATGGGAGAGCAGCAGGGAAGAAGGCGGGGCTCGTTCCTGCTGCGCCCGCGCCGTTGGGCCGCAGCTCGCCTCTGGACCACTTTTTGGGCCCGGGTGACGAGGGTGAGCCTGCTCAACTCGGCACAGCCCCCGTTGCGCGGCCCAAAAGCCCGGATCTGCCTGCGTAAGTCGGCACAGCCCCCGTTGCGCAGGTGGGAGCGCAGCCGACCCGACGTGCCCCACGTCCCCGGCCTCAACCGAGTGCGGATTGATCCCCAACCGCAACATGCAGCCGACTTTTCGTGCGGTTGGGGACCAATCCGCATGCCCGGGAGGGCTGCGCGCGCGGGGAGGTGGTCCCGTTCAAGCCGGGTCGACGGTCAGGTCAGCGCGGCGAGCAGGTCGTTCGCGTCGAGGGTCCCCGGTTCGGCGCCGGCGCGGGCCTGGGCGATCGCCGTGCGCCGTACCAGGTCGTTGGTCGGCGTCCGGATCTGGAGCAGCCGGCCCAGCAGGCAGATCTCGCCGTTGAGGTAGTCGCTCTCCACCGACCCGGTCCCCCGCCGCAGGCTCTGCCACGTCGAGCCACCCCCACGGCCGCCGATGGCACCCGGGCGGAGGATGTCGCCGCGTCGCTCGCGGTCCTGGGCCACCGACACCACGTCGATCCCAGCCGCAACCAGGACCCGTTCGCCCTCCTCCCGCGCGAGCTTCTCGAGCCGTTCGCTGGCGGGCCCGGGCCGACAACACGCTTGTACGGCGTTGCCGAGGTTCGTGACCAGCTTGCGGTACTTCCACGCCATCACGTCCGGCCGTACGACGCACTCGAACCCGGCGTCCCGCAACGCCGAGGCGACCACCTCGCAGCGGTCGTCGACGCCGGACGGGAAGCAGCCGATATCGAGCATCCCGGGGACGGGCGCGCTGTTCGCGACCACCACCCCTGGCTCGAGGTGGCTGGTCGGCAGCATCACGCAGACTCCGAGCACATGCTCGAAGTGGCGTAGCAGCGACCGCTCGTTGGCGACGCCGTTCTGCACGCTGACCACGACGATCTCGGGTGGCATGCTCGAGGTCAGATCGGCGATCACCGCGGCGGTCTGCTGGCTCTTCACGCAGACCAGCACACAGGTGTCGACGTCCACCGAGAGGTCGGCGACCGAGGTGGCCGCAGGGACCCGGACCGTCGTACTGCCGTCGGGTGAGTCCAGCCGCAGCCCCCGTGCCCTGATCGCGTCGAGGTGGGGGCCACGCGCCACGACCTGCACCTGCGACCCCGCAAGATGCAGGCGTGCGCCGATCACTCCGCCGACCGCACCGGCGCCGTACACGACGTAGCGCATGCTCCTCACCCTAGGGGTCCGCGCGGTGCAGTCCGTCCAGGTGGGTGTGCACCAGCGGGACCACCGACGCACCCTCGCCCGTGGCCGAAGCGACCCGCTTCATCGACCCGGCCCGTACGTCGCCGGCGGCGAAGATGCCGGGAACACAGGTCTCCAGGTTGGCCGGCGGGCGGCCGTTCGACCAGTGCTCTTGGGGTACGTCGCGGCCGGTCAGGACGTACCCGTCGGCGTCGCGACAGACCGTGTCCGGGAGCCAGTCACAGTGCGGCTCGGCGCCGAGCAGCAGAAAGAGGCCACCGGCCTCACGGCGTACCGGACGACCGGTTGCCCCATCCTGGACCGCGATCCACTCCAGCTGACCCTCGCCGCCTCCGTCGACGACCGTTGACGAGGTGCGAACCGTGATGCGGCCGTTGGTGGCGATCTCCCGCACCAGGTACGCCGACATGGTCTCCTCCACCGACGGCCGACGTACCAGGATCGTCACCGTCCGGGCGAACCGGGCCAGGTGGATCGCGGCCTGCCCCGCCGAGTTCCCGCCACCGACCACGAAGACGTCCCGGTCGGTCATCTCCCGGGCGGAGCTGGTGGCGGCACCGTAGAAGACACCCAGGCCGACCAGTCCCTCGAGAGAGGGCACGCCGATCCGCCGGTACTCGACCCCGCAGGAGACGAGCACGCAGCGGGCGGTGACCTCGCCGCCCTCTGTGACAATCCGATGTGGCAGGTCACGCGCGGCGCCGGCTACGACGCCGTTGACCGGCCAGCCGGCGAACAACCGCGTTCCGAACCGGGTCGCCTGACCGCGGGCGCGTTGCGCGAGCCGCATCCCCGAGATGCCCCTGGGGAAGCCGAGGTAGTTGCGGATCATCGAGCTCGTGCCGGCCTGACCACCGATCGCTTCAGCCTCGACGATGACGGTGCTGAGTCCCTCTGAGGAGGCGTACACGGCCGCGGCGAGCCCGGCCGGGCCGCCCCCCACGACGGCGAGATCGATCACGCTATCGACGGCGATGTCGGCCGGGTTGCCGTAGATGGCGATGCCGACGTCTCGCACGGACCGAGCGGTGAACGGTGGCCGGTTCATCGCGCTGACCAGGGGGAAGCCCGGGGGCTCGTCGAAGGCGGCCAGGACCTCCTGGCCCACGAGTGAGTCGGGCGAGTACGTCCGGGTCGGCATCCCCATCCGCTCGAGGTAGTCCCGGATCGCCACGGCCAGCGGGTCGACGTACGGCGTAACCAGCCGGACTACCTCGACCTCCGGCTCGACCGCCGTCTGCCCCCAGTCGGAAAGCATCTCCGTGACAGCTGTGTGGAACTCCTCGTCGCGGACCCCGCGGGGCATCAGCAAGAAGGCGTCGAACTTGCCCTTGGCCAGCCCGTCACGCAGCGCATCCGCGTCGGCCAGGAAACGATCCCACGGTGCGACGACCACTCGTCGCGCGTTCGGCACGATCGCCCGCCAGTCCACGAACGCCTGGAGAACCGCGGCGTCCGGCAATGCGGACTCGGTGACCAACAGAGCCACCCGCGTCGACGCGTCCACCGCTCGGCGTAACAGCTCGCGGGCCGCCTCGGACGACCTCACGGTGCGCACGTCGTAGTCACGGAAGTACCGCCCGAACTCGTCGAGCAACATCTCGCTGTGCTCGGGGGCGACGAGCAGGATGATCGGTCGACTGCCGGCGGCGCCCGGTGACAGAGGCTGACTCACTGAGGGAGCCTATCCACGCGTGCGAGGATGCTCGGGTGCGGCTGCGGATCGACCTCGCCTACGACGGTGCCGGGTTCCGAGGATGGGCGCGCCAACCGGGACTGCGAACGGTGGAGGGCGAGCTCGAGAGGGCGCTGGCGCTCGTGCTCCGTGTCGATGAGGTCGGTCTCACCTGCGCCGGCCGCACGGACACCGGGGTGCACGCACGCGGGCAGGTGGCCCACGTCGACGTACCCGACGAGGCTCTGCTCGCGGCCGACTCCCGCAGTACGCCGTCGGCGGTCGAGTCCCTGCCACGGCGGCTGAACGGTGTGCTGTCCGAAGACATCCGGGTCCGAGGGGTCGAGGAGGCACCGCCGGGCTTCGATGCGAGGTTCTCGGCACGGTGGCGTCGCTATGCCTACCGGCTGGCCGACAGCACCGAGGTGGTCGACCCGTTGACCCGTGGTCAGGTGCTGGCCTGGCCGCACCCGCTCGAACTGGCGGCGATGAGCGCGGCCGGCGCGGCCCTGCTGGGCGAGCATGACTTCGCGGCCTTCTGTCGCCGCCGGGAGGGCGCCACCACGGTGCGCACCCTGCTCGAAGTGAGCTGGTCGAGGGTCGACGGCGTGGCCGTGGGGACGGTCCGTGCGGACGCCTTCTGCCACAACATGGTCCGTTCCCTGGTGGGCTGCCTCGTGGCGGTCGGTGAGGGCCGCCGGCCGATCGACTGGCCGGGTCGGGTGCTCGGAGCCGGGGTGCGCGACCCCGCCGTGCAGGTGGTCGCGCCCAAGGGGCTGACCCTGGAAGAGGTGAGCTATCCGCCCGACGACGAGCTCGCGTTGGTGGCCGAGAGGCGCCGGGCCGTGCGCACGTTGACAGGGGACGGACCGTGAGCGAGCACTACTTCACCGCGGACCCGTCGGTCGCCTTCACGCGGACCCCGGTGCGCGCCACCGTCTGGGGGCATGACCTCGATCTGGTGTCCGGCGCGGGGGTGTTCGCGCACGGCCGGCTTGACGTGGGTACAGCGGTCCTGTTCCGGGAGACGGCCCCTCCCGCCGGCGGCCGACTGCTCGACCTGGGCTGTGGGTACGGCGCGATCGGCGTCGCCCTCGCGCTCGCCGTCCCGGCGGCGACGGTGCTCGCGATCGACGTGAACGAACGGGCCGTGGTGCTGGCCAACGAGAACGCCGTGCGGAGCGGGGTCGCCGACCGGTTCACGGCCGTGACGCCGGGGACGGTTCCCGATCACGAGACGTTCGACGAGATCTGGTCCAACCCGCCGATCCGGGTCGGGAAGAGCGCCCTGCACGACCTGCTGCTGTCCTGGTTGCCCCGACTGGTCCCCGGTGGTCGGGCGGTCCTCGTGGTGGGCAAGAACCTGGGGGCTGACTCACTGCAGCGGTGGATGGGGGAGCAGGGCTATCCGACCACCCGGCTCGCGAGCGCGAAGGGGTTCCGGGTGCTGGTGGTGCGCCGCGACTGAGCCGGTGCCCCGCCCCGGGAGTCCAGGACGGGGCACCACGCCGCTTGCTCGGTGCTGGTGGTGCGTCAACGCCGGCAGCAGCGCCGACGCGTTCGGGGTGCCGAGCCCGGTGACCGGGTCCCATCCCGTTGCGGTGTCGTAGCCTCCGCCGATCTCCACCACGTCGTTGTTGCCGACGGTGATGTCGTGGAAGGCGTTGGCGTACAGCCGGTGCGAGCGGCCGATGCGGTACAGCCCCGGGTTGATGTCCCCGAGCCGGTGGTGACCGAGCTGGTCCCCGACCGCGGTGATTCCGGCCCATTGCGGCGAACCCGCGCTGGTCCCGCCGAACAGGAAGAAGGTCGTCGGGTCGAGCGGGTCGAGCCCACTGAGGACGTTGCAGATTCCGCAGTGGGTCAGCACGCCCCCGTTGACGCCTGCGTTGTAGGCGACGTCGGGCACTCCACGACCGGCCCGGCCGTGACCCTTCCCGTGGTGGCCGAAGTGGCCCTGCTGGTACGACGGCTGCGGGTAGATCGTGCTGAAGCCGCCCCCGCTGCAGTTGACGTCGTTGAGGTCGAGCGCCGGCGGGTTGCAGCCGAGCAGGAACTCGTTCCAGGCCGTCTCGCCGATGTAGGCACCGGTTGTCGAGTCGGCGTTGAGGGTGGTGCCACCGACCCCGGTGACCAGCGGGTCGGACGCGGGCGAGCTCGCGGCGAGGATCGCGGCGGTGCCGGCGCAGTTGAACTGGGAGGCGCCGCTGTCGCCGGACGAGGCGAAGACGGTGATGTGCTTGTGCGCCGCCTTGGCGAACAACCGGTGCTGCATCGACAAGAGGGTCGGGTCGACGCAGGTCTCGGCCTCGCCGAAGCTCTGCGAGATCACGTCGCCGACGTTGTGGTCGATGACCCACTTGGTGGTGTTGTAGAGGTCGGTGTCGTCATTGCTCTTCGCCAACGCCAGCACGATCTTCGCGTCGGGAGCCGCGGCGTGCGCCCACAGCACGTCGAGGGTGATCTCCTCGGCCCAGCCGTCCTGGTTGGGGTCGTTGACGTCGAACGGGGTCAGCCCCTGGGGCGCGATCTGCTGGAAGTTCGGGCTGGGGAGGTCGAACGTGGAGTCGAAGATCGACAGATCCGAGGTGATGTAGGGACTCGAGTAGGCGTCGATGATGACGATGGTTCGGCCCTTTCCGGTCACCCCCTTGTTGAACAGCGGAGTCAGGCCGTATGCCGCCTGGATCTGCGCCGGGGAGTAGCACCTCAGCCCTTGGGAACCATCGATCGGCCTGGTTTGGCAGCCGAAGGTTGCCGCATGAGGCGCCTTGACGACCTTGGTGGTGAGCGGGTCGACCTTGATCCGGTGCCCGACGATCGACTGCACCGAGGCGGTGGCGGAGGTGGGTAGTGCGGCAAGTCCCGCGAGGGCGAGGGCGAAGACCCCCACCGCCGCGCCGGCGATCCGAGCTCGACCGGGTACTCGACGGATTGATCTCATGCGTGACCCCTTCATGACGCATCCGAGTAGACGTCACCCCCGAGTGGGAAGTGATCCACCTCGCATCCTCATCCCACCGGAAGGTGGCGTCAACAACCGTGGCGACGTCACCGTCGTCAACCGAGGTTGACATCTGCCCGTTGTCAACCTAGGTTGACACCGTGACCGAGGAGCTCACCACCGCCGCAACCGACCCGGACCCGCGGACCGGGCTGCGCGCCGTACGCGCGCTGCGGCGGCTGGTCGAGCTGCTGGAGGGGTCGCAGGTCGCCCGGGCGCGCGACCTGGGCTGGTCATGGCAGGAGATCGCGGAGGTCCTCGGCGTGAGCCGGCAGGCCGTCCATAAGAAGCACGGGCACGGAAGGCGGGAGTGATGTTCGAGCGGTTCACCCAGAAAGCGCGTCAGGTGGTTGCCGGTGCACGCGAGCGGGCCGTTGCGACGACCGCGTCGGAGGTGCGCCCCGAGCACCTGATGATGGCGCTGCTGGACGACGAGACGTCGTTGGCGGTCCAGGTCCTGGCCGGCCTCGGCGCCCCCGCTGCTTCGCTGCGCACGGCGCTCGAGAGCCAGCGTCGCAAGTACGTCGACGGACTCGACGAGGACGACGCGGACGCCCTCCGGGTGCTCGGCATCGACCTGGATGACGTCGTACGCCGGATCGACCAGAACCTCGGCGGTCTTGCGGCCTCCCCGGGCGGCCGGACGCCGTTCTCCCGGTCCGCCAAGAAGGTGCTCGAGCTGGCCCTGCGCGAGGCGCTGCGGCTGCGCCACAACTACATCGGCACCGAACACCTGCTGCTCGGACTCGCGCGGAGTGGGGACCGGGTCGTCGCCGAGACGCTGCGCACCTCTGGTGTCTCAGATGCGGGGCTGCGTGAGGCGGTCGCCGAGGCGGTACGCCGCGCGGGCTAGCCGGAGCTTTCCGTGGGATCGGGGTGCTGCTGCGGAACGGTACGGCTGTCCGGGTCGAGTGTTTGCGGCCGTACCGTTCCACACCCCGCCACCGGGCCCCGAATTCGCAGCGGGGGCGCCGACCCAACGGGCGCCGTACCCGTGCCTCCTTCCGTGCGGTTTGGTCCCCAACCGCAACATCCCGCCGACTTTTCGTGCGGTTGGGGACCAATCCGCACACCTCCGGGAGGAGAAGATGAGTCATGACCTCCCTCGACTCCACCCCAGACTCCACCTCCGACCCCACCCCCTACTCCGCCGCCGATGACCGTTACGACTCGATGGAGTACCGCTTCTGCGGGCGCAGCGGACTCAAGCTGCCGGCCATCTCACTCGGCCTCTGGCAGAACTTCGGCACGGACCGCCCCGAGGAGACCCAGCGAGCGGTGTTGCGCAGAGCCTTCGACCGCGGGGTGACCCACTTCGACCTCGCGAACAACTACGGGCCACCGTACGGTCGCGCGGAGGAGAACTTCGGCCGCTTCCTGAAGGGCGACCTCGCGCCGTACCGCGACGAGCTGGTGATCTCGACCAAGGCCGGCTGGGACATGTGGCCGGGCCCCTACGGCCAGGGTGGCGGCTCCCGCAAGTACGTGCTGGCCTCGCTCGACCAGTCCTTGACCCGCCTCGGGCTCGAGTATGTCGACATCTTCTACAGCCACCGCTTCGACCCCGAGACCCCGGTCGAGGAGACGATGCGCGCGCTGGACTTCGCGGTCCGCTCCGGCAAGGCGCTGTACGCCGGGATCTCGTCATACTCCGCGGCCAAGACGCAGGAGGCGGCAGGCATCGCCCGCGACCTCGGTACCCCGCTGCTGATCCACCAGCCGTCGTACTCCATGCTCAACCGCTGGATCGAGAAGGGGCTGCTGGACGAGCTCGAGGAGCAGGGCATGGGCTGCATCGTCTTCACCGCCCTCGCGCAGGGGCTGCTCACCGACCGCTACCTCGAGGGGGTGCCGGAGGACTCGCGAGCCGCTCGGAAGGACACCACGCTGCCGCAGAGCCACCTCGACCCAGCCACGCTGGGTCACGTCCGCACGCTCAACGAGATCGCGGGTGCCCGGGGCCAGAAGCTCGCCCAGCTGGCGTTGCAGTGGGCGCTGCGTGACCGCCGAGTCACCTCCGCGGTGATCGGCGCGTCATCGGTCGCGCAGCTGGACACCAACCTCGACGCGCTCCAGGGCCCGCCATTGACCGACGAGGAGCTGGCTGCCATCGACAGCGATGCCGTCGAGGCCGGCATCAACCTCTGGGCCGGGGCAACCGACGACTGAGGCCCCTCGACGGCCGTCGACCCGGGAGGCATGATTCGGGCATGGTCGCCACCAGATACGTCTACGACTTCGCCGACGGCAACAAGGACATGAAGGAGCTGCTCGGCGGCAAGGGGGCCAACCTCGCCGAGATGACGAACCTGGGGCTGCCCGTCCCGCCGGGGTTCACCATCACCACTGAGGCCTGCCGCGCCTATCTGAGCCGTGCCGACACGAAGGATGCCCTGCCCGATGGGTTGGACGAGGAGATCACCGCGCATCTGACCGCCCTCGAGGAGGGGATGGGCCGGCGTCTGGGCCAGGTCGACGACCCGCTCCTCGTGTCGGTGCGCTCGGGCGCGAGGTTCTCGATGCCCGGGATGATGGAGACCGTGCTCAACGTCGGGCTCAACGACGAGTCCGTGCACGGTTTGGCCGCTCGCGCCGGCGGCGACGAGCGGTTCGCCTACGACTCGTACCGGCGGCTGCTGCAGATGTTCGGTGCCACGGTCCTGGGCATCGAGGCCGCGGTCTTCGCCCACGCGCTGGACGACCTCAAGGCCGAGCGCGGCACCAAGAGCGACCTCGACCTGACCGTCGAGGACCTCACCGGCCTCGTCACGACGTACCAGGAGCTGATCCGCAGTCACACGGGGGAGCCGTTCCCACAGGAGCCGCGCACCCAGCTCGACCTGGCGATCCGCGCGGTCTTCGACTCGTGGAACACCGAGCGCGCGGTGCTGTACCGCCGGCAGGAGCGGATCCCGGGCGACCTCGGCACCGCCGTGAACATCTGCGCCATGGTCTTCGGCAACACCGGGTCCGACTCCGGCACCGGCGTCGCGTTCACCCGGGACCCGGCCACGGGCGCGCAGGGCATCTACGGCGACTACCTGCAGAACGCCCAGGGGGAGGACGTGGTGGCGGGCATCCGCAACACCGTCCCGCTGGCCGACCTGGAGCGGATCGACAAGGCGTCGTACGACGAGCTGCTGGGGATCATGCAGACCCTTGAGGAGCATTACCTCGACCTGTGCGACATCGAGTTCACGGTCGAGCACGGCAAGCTCTGGATGCTGCAGACCCGGGTCGGGAAGCGTACGGCGGGGGCAGCGTTCCGGATCGCGGTGCAGCTCGCCGACCAGGGACTCATCGACATGGACGAGGCCCTGCAGCGGGTGACCGGTGACCAGCTCGCCCAGCTGATGTTCCCGAGGTTCGACGAGACGGCGGACCGGACGCTGCTCGCGAAGGGGATGAACGCGTCGCCGGGCGCCGCTGTCGGCAAGGTCGTGTTCGACTCGGCGACCGCCGTCGAGTGGGCCGAGCGCGGCGAGCCGGTGATCCTGGTACGACGCGAGACGAACCCCGACGATCTCAAGGGGATGGTCGTCGCGCACGGGATCCTGACCAGCCGGGGCGGCAAGACCTCGCATGCCGCGGTCGTCGCGCGGGGAATGGGCCGGACCTGTGTGTGCGGCGCCGACTCCCTCGACGTGGACATCAACCGCAAGCGGTTCACCGCGCCGGACGGTGTGGTGGTCCAGGAGGGCGACATCATCTCGATCGACGGTGGCACCGGAGAGGTCTTCGCCGGTGAGGTCCCCGTCGTCGACTCGAAGGTGGTGCGCTACTTCGAAGGGACCCAGGACGACGACGAGATCGTGGCCGCGGTCGCGCGGATCATGGGGCACGCGGACGAGAGGCGCCGGCTCGCCGTACGCGCCAACGCGGACACCCCCGACGACGCCGCGCGGGCCCGGAGGTTCGGCGCCCAGGGCATCGGGCTGTGCCGCACCGAGCACATGTTCCTCGGCGACCGCAAGGAGCTGGTGCAGCGACTGATCCTGGCTCAGGGAGCCGAGGACCGGGAGGCCGCGCTGGCGGCGCTGCTCCCGCTCCAGCGGGCGGACTTCATCGGCATCCTCGAGGCCATGGACGGGCTACCCGTCACCATCCGCCTGATCGACCCACCGCTGCACGAGTTCCTGCCCGACTACACCGACCAGGCCGTCGCGGTCGCCCTGGAGGACGAGCGCGGGCATCCCGACACCGTGCACCACAAGATCTTCGAAGCCGTACGCCGCATGCATGAGACGAACCCGATGCTCGGACTGCGGGGGGTGCGTCTCGGGATCGTGATCCCCGGCCTCTTCGCCATGCAGACCCGAGCGATCCTGGAGGCGACCGCACAGCGGGTGCGGGACGGTGGCGACCCACGGCCGGAGATCATGATCCCGCTGGTGGCGGCCGTCCAGGAGCTCGAGCTGGTCAAGAGCGACGTGATCAAGGTCGCCCGCGAGGTGCAGCGGGAGACCGGCCAGCGGTTCAGCTTCATGGTCGGCACCATGATCGAGCTCCCTCGTGCGGTGATGACCGCGGCCCAGATCGCGGAGGTCGCGGAGTTCTTCTCGTTCGGCACCAACGACCTGACCCAGATGACGTGGGGGTTCTCGCGCGATGACGTCGAGGCGTCGTTCTTCAGCACCTACCTCTCGAAGGGGATCTTCGGTGTCTCGCCGTTCGAGTCGCTCGACATCGATGGGGTCGGCGCGCTCATCCGGCAGGCGGTGGCCTCCGGTCGTGAGGCGCGCCCCGACCTGCACCTGGGTGTCTGTGGCGAACACGGCGGGGACCCGGCCTCCATCCACTTCTTTGACGAGGTGGGGCTCGACTACACCTCGTGCTCGCCGTTCCGGGTGCCGGTGGCCCGGCTCGAGGCGGGCCGTTCCGTCGGATCAGAGCGGGGCTCGGCGACGTCCTGACCCCGGCGAGGCTTCGCGTAACGTTGCCGCGGAGCCCCACGTCGAGGAGTCGCGATGCCCGTGATCCGCGCGAGCTGGCAGCTGTCTGCCGGCATCACCGTGGTCCTCGCCGTCGTCTGGCTGGCCTGCTCGATGTCCCAGTTGCCGTCGTTGCGCAAGTTGCGAGCCTTCACCCAGGAGTTCGTGGTCGTGGTCGGCGTCTTCGCCGTGTACCAGCACACGGCGTACCTCGTGCACGGCCGCACCGCCCACGCCTTCAGCAACGCCATGGGGATCTGGCACCTCGAACGGCGGCTGCACCTGCCCAGCGAGGTGGCCGTGCAGCACCTGACCGCCTCGCTGCCTCTCGTCGAACGGGGGATGAACGCCTACTACGACGGCATGCACCTGACCGCCATGACCGCCTTCGTGGTCTGGATGTGGTGGCGCCACCGGGACCGCTACGTCCTGCTGCGCAACACGGTGGCGCTCACCACGCTTGCCTGCGTGCTCATTCAGATGGTGCCCGTCGCACCGCCCCGGATGTTCCCCGCACTCGGCTTCACCGACACGGCGTCGCGCTACGGGATGTCGATGTACTCGGCCGACGGCATCGCCGACCAGCTGGGCGCGATGCCATCGATCCACGTGGCCTGGGCGGGCATCGTGTGTGTGTTCGGCGTGATGGTGTGTGCCCCGCGGTGGCGGTGGCTGTTCGTCGGCCACTTCGTGCTGGTCGGCTACGTCGTGGTCGCCACGGCGAACCACTGGTGGCTCGACGGGGCGGTGGGGCTGGCCGTGATGGTCCTGGTCCTGGCATTCCTTCTGGGTATCGCCGCCCTGGGTCGGCGGCTCTTCGGCACCCATGCGCTCGTGGAGACCGCGATACCGGACGAGGCCCCGGCGCACCTGGCCGGGTGACCGCCCGGGCGGTTGAATGAGCCCATGGACCCACGCGCCGGCCAACCGGCCCAACCCGGCGACCTGGTCGACCTCGACGCGCTCCTCGAGGCGTACGACGAGGTCGAGCCGGATCCCACCGTGGCCGGCCAGCGGGTGAGCTTCGGCACGTCGGGGCACCGCGGCTCGAGCCTCGACGCGGCCTTCAACCGCAACCACATCCTCGCGATCACCCAGGCCATCTGCGACTACCGTCTCGGCCGGGGTATCGACGGCCCGCTCTTCCTCGGTGCCGACACGCATGCGCTCTCCGGTCCCGCCACCGGCTCGGCCCTGGAGGTGCTCGCCGCCAACGACGTCACGGTGCTGCTGGACGCGAACGGCGGCTTCACCCCGACGCCCGCGGTCAGCCACGCGATCCTCGGCGCGAACCGGGGGCGCACCTCCGGGCTCGCCGACGGGATCGTGATCACCCCGTCCCACAACCCGCCCCGAGACGGCGGCTTCAAGTACAACCCGCCGAACGGGGGGCCCGCCGACTCCGACGCCACGGGCTGGATCGCCCAGCGGGCGAACGAGCTCCTCGAGAGCGGGCTGAGCGGCGTGAGACGGGTCCCCGAGGACGTCGCGCGACGGGCCGACACGACCGGTCGGTTCGACTTCGTCACCGGGTACGTCGAGCAGCTCGCCGCGGTGCTCGACATCGAGGCGATCCGCTCGGCCGGCGTACACATCGGGGCGGACCCGCTGGGTGGTGCCTCCGTGGCGTACTGGGCGGCGATCGCGGACAGCTGGGGGCTCGACCTGAGTGTGGTCAACCCTCGCGTCGATCCCCAGTGGTCGTTCATGACCCTCGACTGGGACGGCAAGATCCGGATGGACTGCTCCTCGCCCAGTGCGATGGCCTCCCTGGTGCAACGCGCGGGCGAGTTCACGATCGCGACGGGCAACGACGCCGACGCCGACCGGCACGGGATCGTCACCCCCGACGCCGGGCTGATGAACCCGAACCACTACCTCGCCGTCGCCATCGACTACCTCTCCCGGCGGCGGAGCGAGTGGCCGGCCACCACCGGAGTGGGCAAGAC
>JBOHDW010000016.1:0-6273 GCA_050700795.1 Nocardioidaceae bacterium
TCCCGGGACTGGGTGGTGGCGGCGGCGGACTGAAGATCGGCGGCGGCATCGGCGGCATCATCATCTTGATCCTGATCGTGCTGCTCAACGGCGGGCTCCCGGGCGGCGGTACCGGCACTGACACCGGCGGGACGACCGTCGGCGGCACCACCGACACCGGAAGCACGAGCTCACTGAGCCAATGTCAGACCGGCGCCGATGCGAACAACAACGAGAGCTGCGCGCTGGTCGCCGACGTCAACGCGATCCAGTCCTTCTGGTCCACCGAGCTGCCGAAGCAGGAGAACGTTCGCTACGCCGGCGCCGACGCGGTCTTCTTCTCCGGGTCCACCTCGTCGGGATGCGGCGAGGCCCAGTCCGCGATGGGCCCGTTCTACTGCCCGGTCGACAAGCACGTCTACCTCGACCGGTCGTTCTTCAAGAACATGCTGCAGGGGGAGCTCGGTGCCAGGGGCGGCCCGTTCGCGGAGGCCTACGTCCTGGCCCACGAGTACGGCCACCATGTGCAGGACCTGCTCGGCACGATGAGCAAGGTGCACACCCAGCAAGGACCGACGAGTGACTCGGTGCGCCTGGAGCTGCAGGCGGACTGCTTCGCCGGGATCTGGACCAAGAACGCGACCACGGCGAAGGACGCCGACGGGAACACCTACATCGAGGGGTTGACCCAAGACGACATCGCCCGCGCGATCGACTCGGCGAAGGCGGTCGGTGACGACGCGATCCAGAAGGAGACTTCTGGCCGGGTCAACCCCGAGCAGTGGACCCACGGGTCCTCCGCCGAGCGGGTGCACTGGTTCAACGTGGGCATGCAGGACGGCACCATCAAGGCGTGTGACACGTTCTCGGCCCAGTCCTTGGGCTGACCGGCTGGGTCTGGTGCGCTGTGGAACGGTACGGCTCTCCCGGACCAGTTCTTGCAGCCGCACCGTTCCACAGCTCGTCGCCCGGCGTCGCGCTGGCGGTTCGGCCTGGTTCGGTCCGGGTTGACCCGCACAACCAAGCACGGCCCCGGTTACGCAGGTTGGAACGGAGCGAACAACTCCCCCGACCCAAAGCCGAGGCGGGCAGGGCTGCTTTCAATCCGGGTCGGTCAGGTCGATGCGGACCGAGGCGGCGTCGAGGATCGCCCGATCCAAGACGGCCCGACGCGGGTCGGGTACGGCGAGCCAGGGCGCGGTTCTGCGCCGCGCCGCATGACGCAGCCGGGGGTCGGTCAGTACGGCGTCGACGGCGCGCCGGTCACCGCCGCACACCAGCGCCTCCACCTCGGCGAGCAGGTCGGCGGCATGCCCCGCGGCGGCCTCGTACGCCTGACGCGCCTGGTTCTCCCGACGGCGCGCGAACCTCTGCTGGCTCTGCCCACCGGCCTTGGTCCGGCCCTGCACGTGACGCTGACCGACCTTGTGGGCCACCACGGCGCCGTCCTCGACCACCGCCATCGCGAAGCCGCCCTTGCGAACCAGGAGGATCCCCCAACGGTGGGGAGCACGCGCCGCCGAGGCGAAGGATTCGGGGTCGGCGGGTCCGTCGTACGACCGGTCGAACGGGAGTCGCAGAGTGGCCGAAGTGCCGTCGGGAGCGGTCGCGACCAGGGCGCCATCGGTGACGGTCATGGTGACCGTGCCCGCGTGGCGGCTGGCCAGGTTGGCCAGCCAGCGGTCCAGGCGCGAGACCGGGACCAGCACGTGGGTCAAGGACGCTCAGACGTTGAAGCCGAGCGCGCGCAGCATCTCGCGCCCGTCGTCGGTGATCTTGTCCGGGCCCCAGGGCGGCATCCAGACCCAGTTGATCGCGACTTCGTTGACCATCCCCTCCAGCGCCTGCTCGGTCTGGTCGGTGATCACGTCGGTGAGCGGACAGGCCGCGGAGGTCAGCGTCATGTCCAGCACGACGTTGTTCCCCTCCTCCACGTGAACGCCGTAGACCAGGCCGAGGTCGACCACGTTGATGCCGAGCTCGGGGTCGACCACGTCCTTCATCGCCTCGGTGACGTCGTCGATGGTCAGGGTGGAGGTGCCGGCGTCGGGCACCACGTCGGGCAGGTCGCTCATGAGCTCTCCTGGGTTGGTCGGTTGGTCTGGCCGGCAGCCTGGACGGTCGCGTCCTTCCACGCCATCCACGCAAGCAGTGCGCACTTCACGCGCGCCGGGAACTTCGCGACGCCCGCGAACGCCACCGCGTCCTCGAGCACGTCCTCATCGGGTACGACGTTCCCGCGACCCTGCATCAGGGTCAGGAAGTCGTCGTGGATCGCCATCGCCTCGTCGACCGGCTTGCCGATCACGAGGTCGCCCAGCACGGACGCCGCGGCCTGGCTGATCGAGCAACCCTCGGCGTCGTACGACACGTCGGCGACCGTCCCACCGTCGAGGTGCACCCGCAGCGTCACCTCGTCGCCACAGGTCGGGTTGACGTGGTGGACCTCGGCCTCGAACGGCTCCCGGAGACCCGCGTGATGGCGCGACCGGTAATGGTCCAAGATGATCTCTTGGTACAGCGCGTCGACGTCCATGCCAGCCATCAGCCCACCTTGAAGTACTTCTTGGTGTACTCCAACCCGTCGATCAGCGCGTCTATTTCGCCCGGCGTGGTGTAGAGGTACGACGACAGCCGGGTCGAGCTCTGCACGCCGTACCTCGTGTGAGCCGGCTTCGCGCAGTGGTGACCCGCCCGGACCGCGATGCCCCGTGAGTCAAGCAGCTGGCTCACGTCGTGCGGATGCACGCCATCGACCTCGAAGGAGATCGCACCCCCTCGTTCGGTCGCCACCTTGGGACCGAGCACGGTCAACCCGGACACGCCGGCCAGCCTCTCGAGGGCGTACGACGTGATGGCCTCCTCGTGCGCACGGACGTTGTCCATGCCGAGGGCGGTGAGGTAGTCCACCGCCACCCCGAGCCCGATCGCCTGCACGATCGGGGGCGTGCCGGCCTCGAACTTGTGGGGCGCGGGAGCATAGCTGGACCGCTCCATGGTGACGGTCTCGATCATCTCTCCCCCTCCCAGGAACGGCGGGAGCTCGTCGAGCAGCCCACGTCGGCCCCACAGCACCCCGATCCCCGTCGGACCGGTCACCTTGTGGCCGGTGAAGGCCAGGAAGTCGGGGCGGTCGGCCGGCTCCATCGCGTTCAGGTCGACCGGCATCTGCGGCACCGCCTGGGCACCGTCGACGACCACGACCGCACCCACGGAGTGCGCGCGGCGGGAGAGCTCGGCGACCGGGTTGATCGTGCCGAGCATGTTCGAGACCCAGGTGAACGCGACGACCTTGGTGCGCTCGTTGACCAGCTCGTCGATGTTCGAGAGGTCCAGGTGACCCTCCTCGTCGAGTCCGATCCAGCGCAGCCGGGCACCGGTCCGCTCGGTGAGCAACTGCCACGGCACGATGTTCGAGTGGTGCTCCATCTCGGTGATCAGCACTTCGTCGCCGGGACCGATCCGTCCCGACCAGGCCAGGGTGTTGGCGACCAGGTTGAGCCCCTCCGAGGCGTTCTTGGTGAAGACGACCTCGTCGCGCGACGGCGCACCCAGGAACGCCGCGACCTTGTCCCGGGCCTCCTCGAAGGCCGCGGTCGACTCGGCACCGAGCTGGTGCATGGCTCGCGCGACGTTGGCGTTGTGGCGTTCGAGGTGGTCGACCATCGCGTCGATCACAACCTGCGGCTTCTGGGAGGTGTTGGCGCTGTCGAGGTAGACCAGCGGGTGCCCGCCCGCGAGGACGCGCGACAGGATCGGGAAGTCCGCCCTGATCAGCGACAGCCCGGGCAGCAGCCCCGGAAGGCTCAGCACCTCGGTCATACGGCGGCCTGGACGTACTTGTCGTAGCCCTCGGCCTCGAGCTGCTCGGCGAGCTCCGGGCCGCCCTCCTCGGCGATCCTGCCGGCCACGAAGACGTGCACGTAGTCGGGGGTGATGTAGCGCAGGATCCGGGTGTAGTGGGTGATCAGCAGCACCCCGCGGTCGCCTTGGGCACCGAACCGGTTGACCCCCTCCGACACGATCTTGAGGGCATCGATGTCGAGCCCGGAGTCGGTCTCGTCGAGGATCGCGACCTGGGGGTTGAGCAGCTCGAGCTGGACGATCTCGTGACGCTTCTTCTCACCGCCGGAGAACCCCTCGTTGACCGACCGCTGCGCGAACGCCTCGTCCATCTTCAACCGCTTCATCGCGCCGGTGACGTCGCTGACCCAGGTGCGCAGCTTCGGCGCCTCCCCGTCGACAGCGGTCTTCGCGGTGCGCAGGAAGTTCGAGACCGAGACGCCCGGCACCTCGACGGGGTACTGCATGGCCAGGAACAGCCCGGCCCTGGCCCGCTGGTCGACGGTCATCGCGAGCACATCGGCACCGTCGAGGGTGACGGCACCGGAGGTCACCTTGTACTTGGGGTGCCCGGCGATCGAGTAGGCCAGCGTCGACTTGCCGGAGCCGTTGGGCCCCATGATCGCGTGGGTCTCCCCGGGACGGATCGTCAGGTTGACGCCCTTGAGGATCTCCTTGCGGCCTTGCTCGGTGTCCACGCTGACGTGCATGTCGCGGATCTCCAGGGTGCTCATCTGTGCTCTCTCCTCTTCCGGATGGTCAGAACGGCGACCGGACGTCGACGAGCACGTCGTCGCCGTCCACCCGCACGGGGTAGATCGCCACCGGCTCGGTGGCGGGAAGGCCGATGGGTTTGCCGGTGCGCAGGTCGAACCGCGACCCGTGCAGCCAGCACTCGATCTCGTTGCCCTCGAGCTCGCCTTCGGACAGTGGGATCGACGCGTGGGAGCACTCGTCGTAGATGGCGAACCAGTCGTCGCCGTCGCGGGCGATCGCCAGCGTCGTACCTTCGACGACCACCGCCAGGGCGGCATCGGTCGGTACGTCGGCGACGGCGCATGCGCGAACGAAACTCATGCCGTCACCGCCGGCTTCCCGACGTTCTTCTCGAGCTCGGCCTCCACGGTGGCCAGCAGCCGCATCTCGATCTTGGGCACGCCGATCTTGCGGATGATGTCGGCGAAGAAGCCGTGTACGACCAGCCGGCGCGCCTCGTCCTCCTCGATCCCGCGCGAGCGCAGATAGAAGAGCTGCTCGTCGTCGAAGCGTCCCGTTGTCGACGCGTGACCGGCGCCGACGATCTCCCCGGTCTCGATCTCGAGGTTCGGCACCGAATCCGCGGCGCAGCCGTCGGTGAGGACCAGGTTGCGGTTCGACTCGTAGGTCTCGATGCCTTCGGCGGTCTTGCGGATCAGCACGTCACCGATCCAGACCGTGTGGGCACCCTCGCCCTGCAGCGCGCCTTTGTAGTCGACGTTGCTCCGGGTCTTCGGCTTGTTGTGGTCGATGAACAGCCGGTGCTCGAGGTGTTGTCCGGCGTCGGCGAAGTAGAGCCCGAGCAGCTCGGCGTGGCCGCCCGGTCCGGCGTACTCCACCGACGTCGCGCTCCGCACCAGGTCGCCGCCGAAGCTGATCGCGACGTGCTTGAAGGAGGCGTCCCGACCGACGTTGGCGTGCTGGTGCCCCACGTGGACCGCGTCATCGGCCCAGTCGTCGATGGTCACCACGGTCAGGATCGCGCCGTCGCCGACGATGATCTCGAGGTTGTCGGCAAGCGTGGCCGACCCTTCGTAGCGCAGCACCACGGTGGCTCGACTGTTCGCCTCCGCGACGATCTGCAGGTGCTGGGCGACCGCCGGCTGGGCGCCGGTGCCCTGCACGACCACCACGGTCGGTTGCTCGACCGAGAGCTCCGCGGGGACGGTGATCTTGGTCCACTTGCGCACCGCCTGCCAGGCCCGGGCACTGACCCGGTCGACCGGAACGTAGCCGCTCTGGCCACGCTCCCCCTCGACCCGTTCGACGAGGACCCCTGCCCCCGTGTCGAACGAGCGCTCCAACGGCCCCCCTTCGAGGGGGGCGTCGTCGTGCAGCCCACGCAGCCGGTTCAGTGGGGTGAACCGCCAGATCTCCTCGCGACCGGTCGGCACCGGGAAGTGATCGACGTCGAACGAGCCTTCCGGGTGGAGGTGGGACGCCACCGCGGCCCCCTCCACCGCATCGGCGACGTTCGGCCGCACGACATTCTTCTCAACAACAGTCACGTGATTCGCTTTCTAGCCGGGTGGGTCGGGTTCGTCCGGATGTGGCCGTGGCCCTATCCGACGGCCCCTTCCATCTGCAGCTCGATCAGCCGGTTGAGCTCGAGGGCGTACTCCATCGGCAGCTCCTTGGCGATCGGCTCGATGAAGCCGCGCACGATCATCGCCATCGCCTCGTCCTCCTGCATGC
>JBOHDW010000017.1:0-10482 GCA_050700795.1 Nocardioidaceae bacterium
GGCAGGCCAGCACCAGGTTGTCGAGTCCCGTGCCGCCGCCGTCCGCCCAGTGCACGATGTGGTGCGCGTCGCAGGCGATGGGTGGCCTCCGGCACCCGGGAAACGCACAGTGCTTGTCCCGCGCGACCATCGCCTTCCAGATCGGCGCCGTGCGCGCGGCCCACAACAGGTCGTCAAGCTCGACGAGCGACTCGCCGGCTCCGGCGAGCAGCCGCGCCGGCGACGGTGGAGCTTCCGAGATTGCGCTCATGAGTCGAACATATCTTCGACCACCGACAGTCTCAGTTTCTCGCATGAGCGCGTGAGGATGGTCCGCTCACACCCCTACCCGCGGCAGGCCCCACTCGACCAACGCCCCGGCCCAGACCATCCCCGCACCGAAGGCCGCGAGCAGGACTTGGTCACCGTCTCGCAGCCGGCCCTGCGCCTGTGCCCGCGCCAACGCGATCGGCAGGGACGCGGCCGAGGTGTTGGCGAAGTCACCGATCACGTTGACCACCTTCGCCGGGTCGAGCCCGAGCCGCTTGCCGACCGCCTCGATGATCCGCGCGTTCGCCTGGTGATAGACGAACAGGTCGACGTCGTCGAGGGTGGCGCCGGCGCGGTCGAGCGTCTCGCGGGTCACCTCGACCATCGACCGGACGGCGTACTTGTAGACCGTGGGACCGTCCATCCGGATCAGCCGTTCGTCACGGTCGAGGTTGATCAGCGCGCGCCCGTCCCCATCGGAGTGCAGCACCGTCGGCCCGACCCGGGAGGGCCCGTCGATCGAGGTGAGTACGACGGCCCCGGCGCCGTCACCGAACAGCATCGCCGTCGACCGGTCGTCGGGGTCGAGGTACCGGTTCAACAGGTCGGCGCCGATGACCACCACATGTCGGGCCCGCCCCGCCTCGATGAGCCCGGCACCCGTCGCGAGGCAGGCCACGAAGCCGGTGCAGGCGGCGTTGACGTCCATCGCCCCGGCCCCCTTGGCACCGATGTCCGCGGCCACCATCGGCGCGGCGTGCGGGCTCATCTCCTCCGCGCTCGTCGTACCGAGCAGCACGAGGTCGACGTCGGCCGGGTCGACGCCCGCGTCCTCGAGCGCCCCGGTCGCGGCCCGGGCCGCGAACTGCTCGAGCCGCTCTCCGGGTGCGGCGACGTGGCGCTCCCGGGTGCCGGTGCGGGATGAGATCCAGCTCTCGTCGACCCCGAGACGCGCCGCGATGGCCTCGTTGTGCACCACCCGGTCGGGGACCGACAGACCGACGCCCACGACGGCCGCGCCGGGGCCGTCCGTCCGGTCGGACATGGAAGGTTGCACGGGCAAAGTTTAGGCCGCCCTAGCATGAGGCATGCCTTCGACTCCCCCATCGCGATCGTGGCGGATCCACCGGCTGGGTGAGCCGGAGGTGGCCCTCGAGCTCGATGAGACGCCGCCACGGGAGCCCGGTCCCGGTGAGGTGCGGGTGTCGGTCGAGGCTGTCGGGCTGAACTTCCCGGACCTGCTGCTCTGCGCCGGCCGCTACCAGGAGCGTCCCGAGCTGCCCTTCTCCCCGGGCTACGAGGCGGCCGGGACCGTGGTCGAGGCCGGTGCCGGGTCGGCACACCGAGTGGGTCAGCCGGTGATCGTGGTCCCGGAGCTGCCCGACGGTGCGATGCAGGGGTCGCTGACGGTCCCGGACACCCGGGTGTACCCGGTCCCGTCGACGCTGTCGATGAGCACCGCCGCGGTGCTGCACATCGCCTACACGACCGCGCATCTGGCCCTGCACCGACGAGGCGCCCTCCGCGCCGGCGAGACCGTGCTCGTCAGCGGCGGGGCCGGCGGGGTCGGCTCCGCGGTCATCCAGCTCGCCAAGACGGCCGGCGCGCGGGTCGTCGCGCTGGCCACCGGTCCGGCCAGGGCCGACGCATGTACGACGCTCGGCGCGGACGTCGCGATCGACCTGTCCGTCGAGGACGACCTCGTCGACAGGGTGCGCGCCGCCACCGACGGAAAAGGCGCCGATGTCGTGGTCGACGTCGTCGGCGGCGCCCTCTTCGACCAGCTCCGTCGCTGCGTCGGGTTCGAGGGGCGGCTCGTCACGGCCGGCTTCACCAGCGGTGTCGTTCCGGCGGCTCCGCTCAACCACCTGCTGCTTCGCGACTACGCCGTGGTCGGGCTGAACATGGCGACGTACCGCCGGGCGGATCCCGCGTTGCTGCGGCGCATCCACGACGAGCTGGTCCAGCTCGTCACGGACGGGCGGATCGCTCCGGCGATCTACCGGGAGCTGCCGTTCGAACGGGCGCCCGAGGGGCTGGCACTGCTCGCGGAGCGGCAGGTCATCGGTCGCGTGGTGCTCAGTCGCTGATCGACGGTGCGAGGCCCAGCTCTTGGGTCGCGCGCTCGGCGAGCCTGAACTTCTGCACCTTGCCCGAGGCGGTCAGCGGGAGCTCCTCCGCGGTGGTGAACAGCACGTGCGCGGGCACCTTGAACCGGGCCAGCTCACTGCGGCAGTACTCGAGGAGCTCGGCGGCGGACGGTGCCCCGCCCTCGGCAGGGACGACCCACGCGCAGCCGACCTCCCCCATCCGCTCGTCGGGTATCCCCACGACGTGCGCCTGGGAGACCCCGTCCAACCGGGTCAGCCGGTCCTCGACCTCGCGCGGCATCACGAGCTCGCCACCGCACTTGTACAGCTCCTTGCTGCGCCCGGTGAGGATGAGGTACCCGTCCTCGCGGACGATCCCGAGGTCGCCCGAGCGAAGCCAACCACTGGGAAGCTGCGCGGCCGCCGTCTCGTCCGGCTTGCCGAAGTACCCCCTGCCCACGATCGGCCCCCGGGCGACCAGCTCGCCTTCGCGCCCGTTGGGGAGGTCGGCCCCCTCCGTGTCGACGGTCTTGTACTCCGCGAGCAGCCCTCCGAGCTTCGCGTCCCCGGCCACCCCACCCATCTTGGGTCGTCCGACGGTGCCCACCAGGTTGTCGACCGAGTCCCCGGGGAGGGTGAAGGTGGTGGCCGCGGAGGTCTCGGTCATCCCGTACGCCGTGACCAGCTGCTCGAGCCCGAGCACCTCGCGCAGGTCGTTCCACAGCCGGGCGGGGGCCGACTGGGCCGCCGACATCACCGAGTGCAGCGAGGTCAGGTCGTAGCTCCCCTTCCGGGCGGCGTCGACCACCGCAATGCTCATCGTCGGGACGAACAGCGCCTCGCCGACACCGTGCCGTTCGATCGCCTCCAGCGACGCCTTGGGGTCGAACATCGGCTGGATCACCACGGTTCCTCCGACGAAGAGCGCGGCGAGCATCCCTTCGATGTAGGCGAAGACGTGGTGCAACGGCAGCGAGAAGAAGATCCGGCGTCCGTCCTCGAACGCGCGCGTGAACGCCGACCCGTAGGCGCTGCGCAGCTCCATCTCGTGGGTGGACAGCACCCCTTTCGCCTGGCCCGTCGTACCCGAGGTGTAGAAGATCGTGGTGGTGTCGCTGGGGTCGATCCGGCGGGCTCGCGCGGCCAGCTCCGCGTCGAGCGCCGGGTCGGGGTCCCGCCCCAACGAGGTCAACGTCGGTACGCCGGCCCGGCGGGGCTGGGCCGTACCTCTCGGAACGGTCACCACCAGCCGAAGGTCGGGCAGCCCCCTGGAGGGCTGGGGTCCCTCCCATCCCGGGGCGATCTGGTCGAGCGAGTCCAGCGCGTCGATGCCGCGGAACTCCTCCATCGTGATCAGCACCGATGCCCGCGACTGCGCCAACACGTAGCCGAGCTCCTCGGCGTGAAGTGCGATGTTCACGGGTACGGCGACGGCCCCGGTGCGCGCGATCGCGAAGCGGACGGCTACCGTCTCGGCCCCGTTGGGCAGTACGACGGCGACGTGGTCCCCGGGTCGGACCCCCTGGGCGACCAGTCCGCGGGCCAGCTGTCGCGACCACTCCCCCATCTGCGCATAGGTCCAGGCGGCGGTCTCCTCGATGACGAACGGCCGGTCGGCGTACTCCGTGGCAACCTCGTCGAACAGCCCCGCCAACGTCTTCGGCCGCCAGGGGCCGTGGCGCTGCTCCAGTACGGAGCGGCGGCCCGCCACGTCCTCGATCGACATCCCGGCTGCGGGTTCACCCATGGCTGCCTCCCGGCTCGTCCCCAGATCTTGCACTGTACAACCGGGGAGGGGTCAGCCGATCGGGACGGGAACGACCACGGTTGTCTCGTCGAACGGGCCGCTGCGGATCACCACGCTCAGCGTCCAGGTGCCGGCGACGGCCAGCGAGGTGGGGCGAGTCCGGTAGCTGCCGTCGCCGACCCGGCGTACGGCCAGGGCCAACGGTCCGAGGTGCTGGTCGGCCAGGCTGAGCGAGGCGGTCAGCTGGGCGGGCCGGTACGGCGTCCCGGACGCCGTCGTGGTGAGGATGCGCACCGTGTTCGCGCCGAGCCGCGCGGGGTCGACCCGCACGCTGACCGTGCCGTGCCGACTCCCGGACGAGAAGGGCCGGCTGGCCGTGACAATCGGGTGGTAGGACTCCAGAGCGGTCGGGGTCTGCACGAGGACGGCCGTGACGGCGAGCACCGCCACGACGATGACGACCTCCACCGTCACACCCCGTCGCAGCGCAAGCAGGTCAATGGCCGGGGCGGAGGACCGTCGTACGCGCCGGACCGGGGGGCGGCCGAGCGACTGGCGGGCGGCGTACCCGAGGGCGACGAGCAGGACCAGCCCGGCGACCTTGGCCAGCAACAGCCAGCCGTACGACGAATCGAGCAGCGCGGCCCAGTGGCGGACGTTGCGCCAGGCCTGGAAGGTGCCGGTGACCACGAGGGTGGGCACGCACCACCCCGCTATCCCCGAGAACGACACGACGGCGCGCAGCCGCCCCCCCTCGGATCCGGGTCGCCCCTCGCGCAGCACCACCGCGAACAGCATCGCCAGCCCACCCAACCAGACGGCCATCGCGGTCAGGTGCAGGTCGTCGGCCAGCAACGACAGCCCCCAGTCGCGACCTACGGAGGCGTGGCCGGTCATCGACCAGGTGGCGGCCAACAGGACGGCGAAGAGCAGGCACACCCACGACGCGCCGCGGCGCGTCTCGCGGTCCTCGGCCTCGGCCGTGGTCAGCAGCACCAGCCCGAGCCCCGCGGCGAACGCGAGCAGCACCAACCGGGCGAGGGTCGCGGTCCCGACGTTGGTGCCGAGGGTTGCGCCGACCAGGTGCGGGTCGAACAGGTCCCGCAACGTGCGATCGGCGGCGAAGACGCCCTGCACGAGCAGACCGAGCACGGCGGTGGCCACACTGACCCACCAGCCCGTCACGAGCAGCCGCCGAGTACGACGCTCGAGCGGGCCGCGCGGCCAGCACACCGCGCAGAAGACCAGTCCCCCGGCCAGGAGCGCGTAGCCGAGATAGGAGAGGCCGCGGACCACGACGTACACCACCTGCACGGGGCCGCTGCCGTGCGCCTGGACGGCCGAGCCCGCGACATGGCTGCTGGGATGGCCGAGGGAGAAGGTGAAGGCACCCTGCACCGGGTGGGAGTCGGCGGAGACCACGTGCCAGGCCACCGTGTAGGTGCCGTCGGGGAGCCCGGCGGGCAGGAGCACCCGGATCTGCTCGGGGCCGGAGCCGGTCCGGGTCGGACCTTCGTCGACGCGTCGACCGTCGGGACCGAAGACGCGCAGGCTGTCCGGGCTCACCCCGACCACCTCGTCGAACGTGGCCGTGACCTGGCTCAACCGGGCGTGCAACGGGCCGCGAAGTACGGCGCCCTGGCCAGGACTCGTCGACACCAGCGTCGCGTGCGCCCAGGCCGCGCCGCCGCCGGTCAGGACCAGGACGACCGTGGTGACGAGCGTGATGAGGAGCGTCGTGAGGAGCCTGGTGGGGACGGTGACAGTGACCGCGTGGCCCGGCACCCGCGGCCGCTTCGGCACGCGTCAGCCCTTACGCCGGCCGCGGGCCGACACGAGCGCCACCACGAGTGCCGCGACGGCGACGCCCAGCGCCACCCAGGCGACCGCACCGGGACCGTCGGTGGAGGCCGCCTGCGAGCCGGTCGCCGCCCGGCCGCTGGTGCCGGGCATCGACATCCCCGGCATCGACTCGGAGGCGGACGAGCCCGACTGGGTCCCCGACTTGGTGCCCGACTGTGTGCTTGTCGGCGCGGTGACGGTGAGGACCGGCGCGGGATGCTCGGGCTCGGCAAGCCCGGGCACCGGTACGTCGATCCAGCGGACCACGTCGCCGTTGCTGTAGAACTGCAGCGCCTTGAAGACCAGGCGGACCGGCTTGTCCGGCAGCGGGTCGGCGGACAGGGTGAAGTCCTGGTACTGCCCCGGGGAGATCCGGCCGCCGGACCAGGTGACCAGCGACACCACCGAGGAGAACGAGCCGTCGTCGGTGACCAGCGGCTTTGTCAGCTTCCTGGTCCGCACCGTGCTGCTCCATCCCGGTATCGGCCGGACCAGCAGCTGGGCGATCGGATGAGCGACCGGCAGCTGGACGACCAGCTTCGTGGTGGCGGCGTGCGCCTCCTCGTTGGGCACCCGGAACGTCAGCTCGGCGGCGCTTCCGGCCGGAGCGGTCGCCGGCGAGATCGCCACATGCGCCGAGGCGGGCGACGCCGCGAGGACGGTGAGGGCCAGCACCGTCAGAATGACCGTCACGGTGACTGTCACGGTAGCCCGAACGGCCGGACGCACCAGCATGCAACCTCCTTGCCCACTCCTACCGCCGCGATGCGGCGACCCGGGCCTGGACGCCATTCTCGCAAGGCCGCCACCTCCGGCCCCAGCGACCCTAACCGGGAGCGCGCGAGAGCCGGATCGGGGACGGTCCCCACATTGCGACCATCGGTTCCCCAGAAAGGCGTGACCGGAGTGCGAGATAGGCGCGAGAACGGTGTCGTGACCGGCCCACCGATGACTACGCTGGTGGATGTGAACTCGACGCCCGACGCGACCGGCGTCGGCGTCTGTCTCAGTTGAACCTCGGGCCACGGCGACGGCTCTCGGACCCGGTCGCCGTCACCGTGCACGGCCTGCTGGTGACCACCAGCATGGTCCAGTACGCCGTCCTCCCGCTGTTGCCCGCTGTCCAGCAGGACTTCTCCCTGTCGGCGAAGACGGTCTCGCTGCTGCTGGCTCTGCCCAGCCTGATCATGGTGATCACCGCGATCCCGGCGGGCTGGCTCTCGGACCGGGTCGGTCCCGCCCGCGTCACGTTCGCGTCGGCGATCATCCTGGTCGTCTCGTGCGTGCTGCAGGTGCTGCCGAGCCTGTTCCCCTTCCTGATGGGCCGGTTCCTCTACGGGCTGGCCTACACGGCGATCTGGACGAGCGGACCGGCCTGGCTGAGCCAGTCGCGCAGCGGCTCCAGCGGCCGGGTCGGGGCCGTGGTCACCAGCGCCGCGGCCGGCTCCATCGCCGGACCGTTCGTGGCAGGCGTGCTGGCCGACCGGTTCGGCCTCGGGTCGCCCTTCGTCGTGTTCGCCGTCATCAGCGCCGTGCTGGCGGTGGCCTCCGCCGCCGGCACCCGGACCGGCCCGGCACCTTCGCAGGGACCGGCCGGGCTGACCTCGGTGGCCGCCGAGATGCTGGGCAGCCGCGAGCTGGTGGCCGCACTCGGGGCGCTTGTCGCGGTCGGCGCGGTCTCCGGCGCCGTCCAGCTCCTGGTCCCGCTGCAGCTGCACCAGTCCGGCTCGTCCACCGCGTCTCTCGGGGCGGTGCTCTCGGTGGCCGGCCTCGTCTACGTCGTGGCCAGTGCCGGGACGGCGCGGGCCCGGTCGGGCACGGTGACCAGCGGCGCCGCCGTACTCGGGTGCGTGGTCCTGGCGCTGACCGTGGTGCCCGCGGCGTTCACCGCCAGCAGCCTGGTGCTGATCGGCTCGCTCATCGCGGTGACCCTCCCCCGGGCCCAGCTCAACACGCTCGGCTACCGGCTGGCCACCAGGTCGGTCTCCGCGGAGGCCGCCACGCTCGGCCGGGTGGTGGGCGTGCTGAACCTGGTCTGGGCGATCAGCATGTCCCTCGGCCCGATCGCCGCCGCATGGCTGACGGACGGGGCCGGGCTGCGCGCGGCGTTCCTGGCGACCGCCGCGTGGCCGGCGCTCATCGCACTCCTGCTTGCCGCCTTCCTGACCGCCCGGCCGCGCCGCCGAGGCAGCCTCTCGCTCGCGCCGCCGGGAGAGGTCACCACCTGAGCCGACCGGCGTAGGTTCGTCCCATGGCCAGTGTGAGCGTCCGGTACATCGTCGACGACGTCGATGCGGCGATCTCCTTCTATTGCGAGCGGCTCGGCTTCGAAGAGGTCATGCATCCGGCGCCGGCCTTCGCGATGCTGGCTCGCGGCGATCTGCGGCTGGTGCTCAGCGCCCCGGGTGGCGGGCCCGGTGGAGGACAGGCGCTGGCCGACGGAACCCTGCCGACCCCCGGTGGGTGGAACCGGTTCTCCCTCGAGGTGGCCGACCTGGAGGCGATCGTGGCCGAACTGCGCGGGCACGGCGTACGGTTCCGCAACGAGATCGTGACCGGCGTCGGTGGGAGGCAGATTCTCGTCGAGGACCCGTCGGGCAACCCCGTCGAGCTCTTCGAGCCGACCATCCCGGAGGCCTCGCTCGCGCACGGCGACCGTTAGCGGGCGGTCACTGTCCCGCGCGGGCCCCGTCGGCCACGCCGGAGAGGAGCCGTTCCACGTCGGAGTCGTCGGTGTACGGCGCGAGCCCGACCCGGACACCGCCCTCGTCGCCGAGCCCGAGCAGCCGGGACGGCTCCAGCGCGTAGAACGACCCCGCCGGCGCGTTCACGCCGAGCCCGGCCAGCCGGGACTGCACCGCCTTCGGCGACGTGCCGTCGATGGTGAACAGCAGGGTCGGGGTCCGCTCGGCCGCCCGGGAGTAGAGGGTGAGCCCCGGCACCGCGCGAAGCCCGTCCTCGACGCGTCGGCACAGGGCGTCCTCGTGCGCCTCGAGCCCCGCCAGCGAGGCGGCCAACCGCTCACGACGGGTGCCCTCGCCGGCGACCAGGCCGGCCAGGAAGTCGACCGCGGCCGTCGTACCGGCGAGCAGCTCGTAGGGCAAGGTGCCGAGCTCGAACCGCTCCGGGACCGCGTCCGTCGCGGGGAGCAGCTTGTCGGGCCGAAGCGCGTGCAGCAGCTCGGGGCGGGCCGCGAGGACGCCGAGGTGCGGGCCGCAGAACTTGTACGGCGAGCACACGTAGAGGTCGGCGCCCATTGCGGCGAGGTCGACGCTGCGATGGGGGGTGTGGTGGACACCGTCGACGTAGAGGAGCGGGCCCGCCTCGTGCACCCGGGCCGCGATCGCGCCGATCGGCGGTCGGGTGCCGATCAGGTTGGAGGCGGCGGTCACCGCCACCAGCCGGGTCCGCTCGGTCAGGGCGGCGGCGATCCGCTCGACGGAGAGCTCGCCGGTCGCCGGATCGAAGTCGACGAACCGCGGTGTCGCCCCCACCGATGCGGCGGCCTGGATCCACGGACGCACGTTCGCGTCGTGGTCGAGCCGGGTCACCACCACCTCGTCACCGGGTCGCCATTGTTTGGCGAGGGTGCGGGAGAAGTCGTAGGTCAGCTGGGTCATGCTCCGGCCGAACACCACCCCTTCCGGGTCGGTGTTCAGCAGGTCGCCGATCGCGGCGCGGGCCGCGGTCACGATGTCGTCGGCGCGTCGCTCGGAGGCCGTCGCCCGGCCTCGGTTGGAGATCGCCGACGTCAGGGTGCGCCGGACCGCCTCCGCGACCTCCACCGGGACCTGAGAGCCACCGGGGCCGTCGAAGTGCGCCGCCCCTTCCTCAAGGGCCGGGAAGTGTCGTCGTACCTCGCGTACGTCGTACTCGTGCTGCTGCATCGGTCCGCCTCACTGCCGCTGCCGAGGGCCGGTTCGTGGTTGGCTCCACCGGCGAGATAGAACGGTAGCGAGAGCAACAGTTGCTCCTTCCAAGGAGGTCCCGGTCTTGAACTCGCACGCCGAACGTCTGTCGATCGCGCAGGTCGACCCCGCCGCCAACCAGGCGGTGCTGGCGATGGAGCAGTACGTGCGGGCCGGTGACCTGGAGCCGGCGTTGCTCGAGCTGGTCAGGATCCGCGCCTCGCAGATCAACGGCTGCGCCTTCTGCCTGGACATGCATCAGCGCGATGCGCGGGCCAACGGCGAGGACCAGCGGCGCCTCCACGTACTCCCCGGCTGGCACGAGGTGTCCGACCTGTTCACGTCGCGTGAACGGGCGGCGATGCTGCTCACCGAGACGGTGACCCGGATCGCGGACGGGGGCGTCCCCGACGACGTGTGGGATCAGGTGAGCAAGGAGTTCAACGAGGCGGAGACGGTTCGGCTGTTGATGGCGATCGCCACCATCAACGTGTGGAACCGGCTTGCGGTGAGTACCCACCAGCAGCCGCCCACCAATCCCTAGCCCACCCGGCCCAACCGGCCCGCCCCAACCGGCCAACCCGCCGACCGCGCCGACCCCCGCCGACCCGCCGACCCCGCACAAAAGTGCGGATTGGTCCCCAAC
>JBOHDW010000018.1:0-6386 GCA_050700795.1 Nocardioidaceae bacterium
CCCGACTCCCGCGGCCGACCATCGAGCGAGCGATGACGATCCGCTGGATCTGTTGCGTCCCTTCGTAGATCTGGGTGATCTTCGCGTCGCGCATCATCCGTTCGACCGGGTAGTCGCGCGTGTAGCCGTAGCCGCCGAGGACCTGCACCGCGTCGGTGGTCACCTGCATGGCGGTGTCGGAGGCGAAGCACTTCGCCGCGGCTCCGAAGAAGGCCAGATCCTCGTCGTCACGCTCCGAGCGGCCGGCGGCCGCGTAGGTCAGCTGCCGGGCGGCCTCGGTTCGCATCCCCATGTCGGCGAGGAGGAACTGAAGTCCCTGGAATTCGGCGATCGGCCGGTCGAACTGCCGCCGCTGCTTGGCGTACGCCAGCGCGAAGTCGACGGCCCCTTGGGCGATCCCGACCGCCTGGGCGGCGATCGTCACCCTGGTGTGGTCCAGGGTGCGCAGCGCGGTCTGGAACCCGGTGCCCTCGTCGCCGATCATCCGGTCGCCGGGGACGCGCACCTTGTCGAGGTACACCTCACGGGTCGGCGACCCCTTGATGCCGAGCTTCTTCTCCGGAGCCCCGAACGACACCCCCTCGTCGGTCTTCTCCACGACGAAGGCGGAGATCCCCGCCGAGCCCTTCTCGGGGTCGGTGACGACGAACACCGTGTAGTAGTCCGAGACCCCGGCGTTGGTGATCCAGCGCTTCACCCCGCTGAGGACGTAGTCGTCCCCGTCGCGGACGCCGCGAGCGCGCATCGCGGCCGCGTCCGAACCCGCCTCGGGCTCGGAGAGGCAGTAGGAGAACATCGCCTTTCCGGCCGCCACCTCCGGGAGATACCTCGCCTTCAAGGCGTCGGAGCCCACCATGAGGAGCGGTAACGTGCCCAGTTTGTTCACGCTCGGGATCAGCGAAGACGCGGCACAGGCCCGGGCCACCTCCTCGATCACGATGCAGGTCGCGAGCGCGTCGGCCCCGGCGCCGCCGTACTCCTCGGGGATGTGCGGCGCCGCGAAGTCGGCGGCGGCGAGCGCGTCGTACGACTCCTGCGGGAAGCGCCCGGCCTCGTCGACCTCGGCCGCCGCCGGGGCCACCCTGGCGTCACACACCGCGCGGACCGCCGCGCGGATGGCCCGGTGTTCCTCGGAGAGGGCGAACAGCGGGAACTCCTCGGGCACGAGCCGGATTCTATCGGGCGGTAGCGTGGCCGATATGTCCGCGCCCTGGCTCGACCGCGAGCAGCTCCGCTTCATGCTCGAACGGTGTCACACCTGGGCGGTGGTCGGTCTGGGCGACAACCCGCGGCGCACGGCGTACTCCGTCGCGGGGTTCCTGATCGGGCACGGCAAGCGGGTCGTGCCGGTCCACCCCTCGGCGGCCACCGTGCTCGGGCAGGTCGGCTACCCCACCCTCGCCGACATCCCGTTCCGGGTCGACGTGGTCGACGTGTTCCGCCGGTCCGAGGCCGCCGGGCCGTTCGCCGACCAGGCGGTCGAGATCGGCGCTCGCGGCGTGTGGTTCCAGCTCGGCGTGGTCGACGAGGCGGCGTACGCCCGGACCGTCGCCGCCGGGGTCCCGATGGTGATGGACGTCTGCCCGGCGATCGAGTGGCCCCGGCTGGGCCACCCGGTCGGTCACTAGGAGCCCCGGACCGCGGCCCCCTTCGCACGGGCGCTGTCGCGCAGCGCGCGCTGGAACAGCTCCATCCGCTGCCGCAACGCCGGATCCGTGGCCGCGAGGATGCGTACGGCGAGCAGCCCCGCGTTGCGGGCGTTGCCCACCGCCACCGTCGCGACCGGCACCCCGGCCGGCATCTGCACGATCGAGAGGAGCGAGTCCAGCCCGTCGAGGTGCCGCAGCGCCACGGGTACGCCGATGACCGGGAGCGGCGTCACCGCCGCCAGCATCCCCGGCAGGTGCGCGGCCCCACCGGCACCGGCGATGATCACCGAGAGGCCGCGCCCGGCGGCGCCGCGCCCGTAGTCGAGCATCTCCTCGGGCATCCGGTGCGCCGAGACGACGTCGGCCTCGTGCGCGACGTCGAACTCGGTCAGCGCCTCGGCGGCCGCGCGCATCGTGGGCCAGTCCGAGTCCGAGCCCATCACGATGCCCACGACGGGAGGTCTGTCAGGACTCATTGGCTCTCCTCCCCGAGCTCTCCGCGAAACCATGCTGCCGCATGCCGGGCGCGCTCGCGACAGTCGGCCAGATCGTCGCCGTACGCCGTGACATGGCCGACCTTGCGCCCGGGGCGCACCTGCTTGCCGTACAGGTGCACCTTGAGCCGCGGGTCCCGGGCGAACGCGTGCGGGTAGCCCGCGTAGAGCTCCGGCGTTCCGCCCAGGATGTTGACCATCACCGTCCACCGCTCCCGGGCCTTCGGGGAGCCGAGCGGCAGGTCGAGCACGGCCCGGAGGTGGTTCTCGAACTGGCTGGTGACCGCCCCGTCGATGCTCCAGTGACCGGTGTTGTGCGGGCGCATCGCGAGCTCGTTGACCAGCACCTGCCCGTCCGCCGTCTCGAACAGCTCGACGGCGAGGAGCCCGGTGACGTCGAGCGCCGCGGCGATCTGGAGGGCGATCCGCTGGGCTTCCAGCGCCAGGTCGTCGCCGAGCCCGGGGGCGGGCGCGACCACCTCCCAGCAGACGCCGTCGCGCTGGACCGACTCGACCACCGGGTACGCCGCCACCTGGCCGGACGGTGACCGGGCCACCAGTGCGGCCAGCTCGCGGCGGAACTCCACCTTCTCCTCGGCCAGCAGGGCACCGGACGAGAGGTCGGCCTCGCCCGCGTCGTGCACCACCCGGACACCCTTGCCGTCGTACCCGCCGCGGATCGTCTTCAGCACGATCGGGAAGCCGCAGACCTCCCCCGCGAATGCCGCCACCTCCTCGGGGGTGGAGACCACGGCGTGCCGAGGACCCGGCACCCCGAGCCCGGACAGCCTGGCCCGCATCACCGCCTTGTCCTGGGCGTGGATCAGCGCCTCGGGACCGGGTCGGCAGGCGTGCCCCTCGGAGCTCAGCGTCCGCAGGTGCTCGGTCGGCACGTGCTCGTGGTCGAAGGTGACCACCGCACACGACTCCGCCACCTTGCGGAGCGTGTCGAGGTCCCGATAGTCACCGACCAGCGTGTCCGGGACGACCTGTGCAGCAGAGGACGCGGGCTCTTCCGCGAGCAGCCGGATCGGGACACCGAGACCGACCGCCGCCTGGGCCATCATCCGGGCGAGCTGGCCACCTCCGATGACGGCGAGGGTCGGGGTCACCCGAGGAGCCTAGCCAGGGTCAGGAGGCGGACCTGGCCTGGTCCAGGTTGAGGTTCGCCGGGGCGCTCGGCTCGAACCGGAGCCCCCGTCCCCGGATGGTGCTGATCAGGCTCGGGTGGCGGGTGTCGTCGCCGAGCTTGCGGCGTACCCAGCCCAGGTGCACGTCGATGGTCTTCGCCGACGTCCAGAACGTGGTCTGCCAGACGTCGCGCATCAGCTCCTCGCGGGTGACCACCTCGCCGGCACGGCTGATCAGCGCGTGGAGCAGGTCGAACTCCTTGTTGGACATGCGGATCTCGGCGCCGTCGCGCCACACCCGCCGTGTCGCGGCGTCGACCTGGACACCCTGCACAGTGATCACGACCGCAAGCGTAAGAGGGCCGCGACAGCCGTCGCCGGAGAATCGAACAAATGGCCCGGACGGACTAGGCCGAAGCGACGCTCAGGTACCGTCGTCGAGCCGTTGGGCCTGCTCGGGCCGCTGCTCGTGGTCGTAGAGCAGCGAGCTCAGCTTCAGCTGGACGTCCTCGACGTGCGGGATGTCGTGGAGCGACACCCGGCCCTGTTGGCTCGCGTCGGAGAGGATCAGCGTGCCGCAGCCGAGCAGCCGGTCGAGCAGGCCACGGTCGTAGGACACGTCGCTGATCCGCGGCAGCGGGATGTCGTGGCCGCGTCTGCTGATGATGCCGGAGCGGGTGATCAGCCGGCGGTTGGTCACCGTGTACGTCGTGGTCAGCCACCGCAGGAACGGGAGCACCGTCTGCCAAATGACCACGACCAGCGCGACCAGCAGGATCGCGGTCACCAACGGCTTCTTGGCACCTCCGGTCGGCAACCCGACAAGGTAGCCGGCGACCGCGGCCACGACGATCAGGACCACGGCAGGCAGGAGCAGCGCCTTGACATGTGTCCTGGTGGAGACGACCACATGCTCGTCGTCGTTGAGCAATCTGCGCGAGATGGCCACGCCCGCATCATGGCACGGCGGGGCGGACGTGGACGACGTCTCCGGCACCGATGGCGACCTCTCCCCCGCCCGTGCCTACGATGAGCCGACCGGCTGGGTCGATCCCGACGGCGCGGCCGAGCACCGGCGGGCCGGTGGGCACCTCCACCCGGACCGTGCTGCCGAGCGTCGCGCACAGCCCTTCGTAGGACACCCGCAGCCCCCGATCGGGGTCCCCACCGGCCGCCGACCAGGACGCGTAGCCGACGCCGAGGTTGGCCAGCACGACGGCCAGGAGCGAGCCACGGTCCGAGGTGCGGCCCTCGGCGTACAGGCTGGTCGCCTGCGGGACGGGCAGCTCGTCTCGGGTCTGGGAGACGTTGATCCCGATGCCCACCACGGCCGCCGGGCCGGTCGGCGTCTCCACCCGCTCAAGCAGGATGCCGGCGAGCTTGCGGTCCCCGACCAGCACGTCGTTGGGCCACTTCAGCCTCGCGTCGACGCCCTCTTCGCGTAGCGCGCCGGCGACCGCGACGCCCACCAGCAGCGGAAGCCAGGGCCATCGCTCCGCCCGGACGGCGTCGGGGCGCAGCAACACCGAGAACGTGAGCGCGGTGCCGGGCGGGGTGACCCAGACCCGCTCCAGCCGCCCGCGACCGGCCGTCTGGTGCTCGGCGACCACCACCAGCCCTTCCGGCTCGCCGGCCCGCGCCCGGACGGCGACCAGCTCGTTGGTCGAGCCGGCCGACTCGACCACCTCGACGCGGGCCCACTCCTGACCGGGTTGCGCGGCATTCACAGGGACTAGATTGACGCACGTGAGCGAGCCCGCCAACGAAGCCCCCACCAAGCCGGCAGCATCCCCGATCGACATCCACACCACCTCCGGCAAGGACACCGACCTGGGCAGGCGGCTCGACGAGGCCGTTCACGCCGGCTCCGCCCGCGCGGTCGAGAAGCAGCATGCGCGCGGCAAGAAGACCGCGCGCGAGCGGATCGAGCTGCTCTTCGACGAGGGCTCGTTCGTCGAGATCGACGAGCTCGCCCGGCACCGGTCGACCGCCTTCGGCCTGGAGAAGCGGCGGCCGTACGGCGACGGCGTGGTGACCGGCTACGGCACCATCGACGGCCGGCAGGCGTGCGTGTTCAGCCAGGACTTCACCGTATTCGGCGGCAGCCTCGGCGAGGTGTACGGCGAGAAGATCACCAAGGTGATGGATCTGGCCATGAAGACCGGCTGCCCGATCATCGGGATCAACGAGGGGGCCGGCGCGCGGATCCAAGAGGGCGTGGTCTCCCTGGGCCTCTACGGCGAGATCTTCCGGCGCAACGTGCACGCATCGGGCGTGATCCCGCAGATCAGCCTGATCATGGGCTCCTGTGCCGGCGGGCACGTCTACTCCCCGGCCGTCACCGACTTCGTCATCATGATCGACCAGACCAGCCAGATGTTCATCACCGGACCGGACGTCATCAAGACCGTCACCGGCGAGGACGTCACGATGGAAGAACTGGGCGGCGCGCACACCCACATGACCAAATCGGGTACCGCACACTATGTCGCCTCGGGCGAACAGGACGCCTTCGACTATGTCCGTGACCTGCTGAGCTATCTGCCGCCCAACAACTACGCCGACCCGCCGCGCTACCCGGCTGAGGCGCCGCAGGGTCCGATCGAAGACAACCTCACCGACACGGACCTCGAGTTGGACACGTTGATCCCGGATTCGCCGAATCAGCCCTACGACATGCACGAGGTGATCACCCGCATCCTCGACGACGAGTTCCTGGAGATACAGGCCGGTTACGCGCAGAACATCGTGGTCGGGTTCGGCCGCATCGAGGGCCGCAGCGTCGGCATCGTGGCCAACCAGCCCACCCACTTTGCCGGCTGTCTGGACATCGACGCCTCGGAGAAGGCGGCCCGGTTCGTGCGCACCTGCGATTGCTTCAACATCCCGATCGTCATGCTGGTGGATGTTCCGGGCTTCCTGCCGGGCACCGGCCAGGAGTACAACGGCATCATCCGGCGCGGCGCCAAGCTGCTCTACGCCTACGGCGAGGCCACCGTCGCCAAAATCACGGTGATCACCCGCAAGGCCTCCGGCGGCGCGTACGGCGTGATGGGGTCCAAGGAGATGGGCGCCGACGTCAACGTAGCGTGGCCGACGGCGCCGATCGCGGT
>JBOHDW010000019.1:0-2631 GCA_050700795.1 Nocardioidaceae bacterium
AGCCGGTCGCCGTACAGGATCGGCAGGGCGAAGTACCCCCACCGGCGTTGTACGACGGGCTTGTACATCTCCAGGTAGTAGTCGAACTCGAAAAGCTCAGCGAGACGCTTCCGATCGGACACCAGCCGGTCGAAGGGCGACAACAGGGCCGCGCGACCCCTGAACGGCCGACCCAGCAGCGACGCATCGACCCGCCACTCGCCCTTGACACCGTCGACCCGGGCCGGTTCGCCGGCGTCCCCGACGCCCAGCGTGTCGACCGGAGTCTCCTGCCCCCGTGAGCGGGCGATCCCGAGCGCCCTCAACGCCCGCTCGTTGCGCAGGCGCACGGCCTCGTCGACATCAACCACCGGGTCGGCCGGGTAGACCCGCTCGGCAAGGTCCCACAGGCGGTCCCGGCCGGTCCCCCCGGCCGCCGCCACCTCGCCGCGCGCCACCATGAACGAGAGCAGCACCCGCACACTCCGGTTGTTGTTCCACCCGCTCGAGCGCCACGGTACGGCGCAGGCCCGCGGCAGCTCACTCGCCGGGAGCGGCCCGTCTCCGCGGAGCAGGTCGAGGATCTCGAGGCGGCAGGCGTCGTTGGCGTGGACCCAGTCGCGAACGTAGCGCTGCCACTCCCGAAGCGGCTCGGGGCCGGGCCATCGGGCCATCTCCGCGCGGAACAGCGCCAGGTCCTCGGCCGGTCGCACCAGCCCCCGAAGGTCGATCAGGGTCTGGCTGTCGAGCGCGTCCGCCAGCTCGTCCCTCGAGTACGACGACCCGAGGCGGCTCCACAGCACGAGATCCGCACTCGGCGCAATGGCGGAGGTCGGGTCCAGCTGGAGCAGGGCCAGGTGACGGACCACGTCGAGCATGTCGGTGGGCCGCCGCGCGTCGAGCAGCTGCGCCCGCACCGCGATCCGCCGCGCCTGCTGTCGGGACAGCTCGTGGACGGTCACCCCCCGAGGTTAGGTGAGCGCCGGGCCTCACGACATCGCCAGGACCCGGTCGAGGGTACGACGGCCGATCCCGCTCATCACCGGGTTGGAGTCGACGTAGTACCAGACCAATCCCAACGCTTGCACCAGCGCCCAGGCCTTCCCGCGCAACCACTCGACGTCTCCACAGCCCAACGACCGCCTCAACACCTCGCGCGGAGAAGGGTCCAGCAGGTGCCACCCGCCGACCAGGTCGAGGGCGAGGTCGGCCGGCCCGAAGCCACCCCCGTCGATGACGCCCACCAGCCTGCCCGCATCCACCAACACGTTTCCCGGGACGAGGTCCCCATGTGACATGACCTCCGACCCGACCCTTGGCAGCACGCGCAGCTCCCGCCACAGCAGCCCCAGCCGGCGTACGTCGAGAAGGGCGGTGCTCCGCTCGAGGCAGAGCTGCACCCAATCGTCGTGGTCCGGAAGCTCCCCGCCCCTTCCCCCACCCGAGAACCGGCGCCCCTTGGTGTCGCACGCGCGGAGCCTCGCGATGAACCCGGCCAGGTCCTCGGCGAAGGCGTCCGAACCGGCGGGGTCCTCGTCGGTCGCGATCCGACCGGGCACCCAAGTCTGGACCGCCCACGGCAGCGGGTAACCGGGGCCGGGCTCACCAAACGCCACGGGGACGGGGGCCGGAACCGGGCTGCACTCCGCGAGCTCGCGCGCCGCGGCCGCCTCTGATCGGAGGGCCTCCCGAGCCGCGGTGGGCTCCTGTACGACGAGGGGGAAGCGGGCGGCAAGCCGGTCTCCGATGCGGACGATCCGGTTCAGCGTCCCGCTCGAGGTGACCATCCGGACAGGCAAGTGCCGCCACGAGGGGAACTGGTCGTCGATCAGCTGCCGGGCCACTTCCAAGGAGAGGTCGACCTGGCCCTCGTGCATCGTCACAACGCCACGCACCCTCAGTCGTCGAGGCCGGCTCGACGGAAGTCGAAGCCATGGAAGACCCAGCTGCCCTCTCCACGGACCAGAACGACAGCGAGGGCGATCGCGGCCGCCGCCATCGCCACCAGCAGCAGCAGCCGCGTCCAGGTGCCGGGGACCCGGCCCGAGATGCCGACACCAGTGGTGATCCGAAGGGCCGGGATGATCCGTCCGATCAGATGCAGGCCGACCGCCACCACCCACACCGCGAAGGAGGCCTGGTGCAGGGTGATCCAGCTGACGCCCACGCCGATGACCGAGACCAGGTTCTGGTGGGCACTCGACTCACCGAGGAGCACCAGCAGGACCCCGGACCCCAGGAGGGCGAGCGTCGACACCACCACGAGCGGACCCAACAACCGCAGCAACATCGGTGGCGGGCCGGCCTCCTGGTACGGCCGGTTACCGAGGTAGTAGCGGACCATCCGCCAGCCCGTGCTCGCGGTCTTCATCAGGGCCGGTGGGACCAGCAGCGCCCCGATGGCCACGTGCCACGTGATCAGCCCATGGGCGTCGAACAGCGTCATCAACTCCGCCACCGAGAGCGCGAGAAGCGCCAGGGCGGTCCAGGCCGTGAGCAGGGCGTTACCCGCGGGACCGCCGGTGCGGGGAAGCACCGGGTTCCCCCGCTGCATCCGACCGGTGGCCTCGTTCACGGCGTCCGCGACGGCGGCGACGAGGGAACCTGGCACGCGACGAGGGTGACCGATCTTGCTGTGAGCGCGCTAAGGAA
>JBOHDW010000020.1:0-2860 GCA_050700795.1 Nocardioidaceae bacterium
GGGCTGGATCTCGTCGATCACGGCGGTCACCGCCTGCTCGACGCCCTTACCGCCGTACTCGGGGCCGCCGTCACGGCGCTCGACCGCCTCGAACGCCCCGGTCGACGCGCCGGACGGCACGGCGGCGCGGCCCACCGCCCCGTCGTCGAGGAGCACCTCGACCTCGATGGTCGGGTTGCCGCGCGAGTCGAGGATCTCGCGGGCGCCGATGGCCTCGATGGACGCCATGTGAGTTGCTCCCGGGGGTCGATGTGGTGGGCCCGAACCAGCCTAACCGCGGCGGCACACGGTTCGCGGCACGGCTCGCCCTCCCGGTCGAGGCGCCGGGCTCTTCTCCGGCAGCGAACCTCCTCGGGATCGTTGCGTTCGAGCCGGGTCGACGGGGTTCCGCGTTGCGTTCGAGCCGGGTCGACGGTCAGCTGCCCGCGGCGCGGACGGCGTCGCCGAGCCGGCGTACGGCGTCGCGCAGCTCCTGCTCCGCGTCGAGACCGGCCGCCCGGGCCTCGACCACGAGCGCGAGCAGCCGATCCCCCAGGCCCGGCGAGACGGGTCGTGGGGCGGCATGACCGGCCTTGGCGGCGCGGCCGAGCACCTTGTCCGCGAGCGCCAGCGCCGGCATTGCGGGCGGAACGCCGTCAAGCACCGACGCACGCCCCTTCTCCGCCGCCTTCAGCGCATCCCAGTTCCGCTCCACCTCGGCGGCGTCGGCCACGTCGAGCCCGGCGAACACGTGCGGGTGCCGTCGTACCAGCTTCTCGACGATGTCCGCGGCGACCTCGTCGATGCCGAAGCCCGGCTCGGACTCGGAGGCGATCCGGGCGTGGAAGTACACCTGCAGCAGCAGGTCGCCGAGCTCCTCACGCAGGTGGTCGAGGTCCCCGGTGTCGATCGCCTCGAGGGTCTCGTAGGTCTCCTCGAGCAGGTACTTCGCCAGGGAGCGGTGCGTCTGCTCCCGGTCCCAGGGGCACTCCGCCCGCAACCGGTCCATGACCGTGACGAGATCGAGCAGCCGCGCGCCCGGAACGTCGTACGACGCGTGCAGCACCTCCACCTCGACCGGTGACCCGGCAACGAGGGCCGCGGCCAACGTGGTGGGCAGGGTCTCGGCCTCGGCGTCGGAAGCGAGCCAGACGGCGTCGTCGCCCAAGGAGAGCAGCCGTGCCGCGTCGACGATCTCGACCGGGTACCCGGCGGACCGGACCGCGCGCACCACCGGAAGGTCGGCCGACGAGGCGAACACCGCGGCCGCGGCCACCGCCTGCCAGGCCGACCAGGACATCAGCCCCGGCGCGACGCGGGGGCTGGTGACGAGCAGGGTCAGCCGCACGTCTGCGAGGGTGGCAGCTCGGCCGACCACAACGAGGTCGGGTCGGAGCGAGCCCCCTGGGTCGCCCGGAGCGACTGCGCCACCGAGAGCGACCCGCTGGCGAACCGGAGCGTGTTGTCCACCCAGGTGCCGAACCGCGGGTCGACCGTGACGTGCAGGGACTTCGCGTAGGTGTTGCGCAGCTTGGTGCCCTGGGCCACCGCCTGTGCCTGGGTGACCGTGGCCTGCCCCTGCGCGCGGAGCGACCGCTTGCCGATCGTGATCAACATCAGCTGCCCCTCGGCGTAGGCCTTGAGGGCGGCGTGGAAGGCCGGGCGCTCCGATGCGGGCAGGCTCTGAACGTTGGGATCGGTCGCCGCGAGCGCCTGCGAGACCTGCTCCTCGTCGGGGAGCACCCGTTTGGCCGCCCCGAACTGACGCGACAGCTCGCTCTCCAGCAGGACGTCGAGGGCACCGCTACGGGCGCCGCGGCTCGGCAGGTTGGCGACGTCCGACCCACCACTGGTGTTCGCCGAGCACAGTCCTCGGGCCACCGCGTCGACCTGGGAGTCGGTGATCCTGGTGGAGCCGACGATCGCCGCGGCACCGGCCTGCTGACCGCACCCGGCCAGTAGCATCGAGGCGACGGCCACCACGGCCGCCTTCGCCAGCCGGTTGTTCACTGCGCGCTCCCGCTCTGCTTCGAGGGACCCAGGACCTGGTCGATCACGACTCGCGCCCAGGCCAACAGCTGCTCGTCACGCAGTGGCTTCCCACCGACGACAGACGTGAACGGCCGGGGCACCAGCATCGTACGCACCGAGGGCTTCAGGATGCTGCCCGGGTAGAGGCGGTTCAGCCGGACGGTCGTGGAGTCCGGCAGCTCGACCGGCGTGAACCGGACGAAGCTGCTCTGCACCGTCACGTCGGTGAGCCCGGCCTGACGGGCGGCCGCCCGGAAGCGGGCCACCTCGAGCAGACTGGCCACCGCGGAGGGCGGCTCGCCGTAGCGGTCGACGAGCTCGTCACGCAGCTGATCCACCTCCTCGTCGGTGCGCACCTCGGCCAACCGCTTGTACATCTCCAGGCGGAGCCGCTCGCTCGGGACGTAGTCGTGAGGCAGATGTGCGTCGATGGGCAGCTCGATCCGGACCTCGGCCGGCTCGGCGTCCACGTCACCACGGAACTCCGACACCGCCTCGCCGACCAGGCGCACGTAGAGGTCGAAGCCGACGTCGGCGATGTGGCCGGACTGTTCACCGCCCAGCAGGTTGCCGGCCCCGCGGATCTCCAGGTCCTTCATCGCGATGGCCATCCCGCCGCCGAGGTCGGAGTGCTGGGCGAGGGTGGCCAGTCGCTCGTGGGCGGTCTCGGTGATCGGCGCCTCGGGCGGGTACAGGAAGTAGGCGTAGGCCCGCTCGCGCCCGCGACCCACGCGTCCGCGCAGCTGGTGGAGCTGCGACAGACCCAGCAGGTCGGCGCGCTCGATCACCAGCGTGTTGGCGTTCGCCACGTCGAGCCCCGACTCGACGATCGTCGTACAGACCAGAACGT
>JBOHDW010000021.1:0-4239 GCA_050700795.1 Nocardioidaceae bacterium
GCGGTTCATCGCGATGGCGAGGGTCTCGTGCGCCTCACGACTGATCGAGCCGTAGCTCATCGCCCCCGTGGAGAACCGCCTCACTATCTCGGACACGGGCTCGACCTCATCCAGCGGGACCGGCGCGCGACCGGTCTCATCCCGGAACGCGAAGAGCCCTCGCAGCGTCATCAACCGTTCCGACTGCTCGTTCACCCGGGCGGTGTACTGCTGGAAGATGTCGAACCGCCCGGTGCGGGTGCTGTGCTGGAGCCGGAAGACGGTCTCTGGGTCGAACAGGTGCGGCTCGCCCTCGCGACGCCATTGGTACTCCCCGCCGATGGCGAGGCTGCGATGCGCGGGTGGCAGGCCGTCGACCGGGTACGCCGAGCGGTGCCGGGCCTGCACCTCGCGGGCCACCTCGTCCACCCCGACCCCGCCGAGCTTGCTGGTGGTGCCGGTGAAGTAGCGGTCCACCAGCGGCTGGGCCAGCCCGACCGCCTCGAAGAGCTGCGCACCGGTGTACGACGCGACAGTGGAGACCCCCATCTTGCTCATCACCTTGAGCACCCCCTTGCCCAGCGAGTGCACCAGGTTCGTGACCGCCCGCTCCGGCTCCACCTCGACGTAGTGCCCGTCGCGGGCCAGGTCCTCGACGGTCTCCATCGCCAGGTAGGGGTTGACCGCGGCCGCGCCGTAGCCGATCAGCAGGGCGACGTGGTGCACCTCGCGGACGTCGCCGGCCTCCACCACGAGCCCAACCTGGGTGCGGCTCTTCTCGCGCACCAAGTGGTGGTGGACCGCGCCGGTGAGCAGCAGCGAGGGGATCGGCGCCAGCTCGGCGGTCGAGTGCCGGTCGGAGAGCACGATGATCCGCGCGCCCCCGGCGATCGCCGCGGACACCTCCTCGCAGATCTCGTCCAGGCGTGCGGTCAGCGCGGTGCCACCGCCCTCCACGTTGTAGAGGCCGCGGGAGATGTGCGTCGCGTAGCCGGGCAGGTCACCGTCGCGGTTGACGTGCCGGATCTTCGCCAGCTCGTCGTTGGTGATCACCGGGAACGGGAGCACCAGCTGGCGACACGAGGCCGGGGTCGGCTCGAGCAGGTTCGCCTCCGGCCCGATGGTGCCGGCCAGGGAGGTCACCAGCTCCTCACGGATCGCGTCGAGCGGGGGGTTCGTCACCTGTGCGAACAGCTGGCTGAAGTAGTCGAAGAGCAGCCGCGGCCGGTCCGACAGCGCGGCGATCGGCGTGTCGGTCCCCATCGACCCGATCGGCTCGGCACCGGTTCCGGCCATCGGGGTGAGCAGGACCCGCTTCTCCTCCTCCGTGTAGCCGAAGACCTGCTGGCGCCGGGTCACCGACGCGTGCGTGTGCACGACGTGCTCGCGGTCGGGCAGCCGCTCGAGATGGATGATCCCGGCGTGCAGCCACTCGTCGTAGGGGTCCTCGGCGGCGAGCTCGCTCTTGATCTCCTCGTCCTCGATGATGCGGTGCTCCTCGGTGTCGACCAGGAACATCCGCCCCGGCTGCAGCCGGCCCTTGCGCACGATCGACGCGGGGTCGAGGTCGAGCACGCCCACCTCGGACGCGAGGACGACGAGTCCGTCGTCGGTGACCCAGTAGCGCGACGGACGCAAGCCGTTGCGATCCAGCACCGCACCGACCTGGGTGCCGTCGGTGAACACGACGCAGGCGGGGCCGTCCCACGGCTCCATGAGCGTCGAGTGGAACTCGTAGAACGCGCGCCGGGCCGGCTCCATCTCGTGGTGGTTCTCCCACGCCTCGGGGATCATCATCAGCACGGCATGGGGCAGGGAGCGGCCCCCCATGTGCAGCAGCTCGAGGACCTCGTCGAACGACGCGGAGTCCGAGGCCCCGGGCGTGCAGATGGGGAACAGCCGGTCGAGGTCGCTTCCGCGGGTGCCGTCGCCGGTCCGCGGCGCCGCGAGAAGGTCGCTGGCCAGCAACGCCTCGCGCGCGCGCATCCAGTTGCGGTTGCCCATGACGGTGTTGATCTCACCGTTGTGGGCGATGTAGCGGAACGGATGGGCCAGCGGCCAGCTGGGGAAGGTGTTGGTGGAGAACCGCGAGTGCACCACGGCCACCGCGGACGCGACCCGAGGGTCCCCGAGCTCGGGGTAGAACCGGTCGAGCTGGTCGGTGGTGAGCATCCCCTTGTAGGCGATCGTGCGCGAGGACAAGGAGGGGAAGTAGACATCCGTCTCGTGCTCGGCGCGTTTGCGAAGGCAGAACGCGCGCCGCTCGAGCGCGATCCCGACCAGCCGACCCCCCGACGCGGCCACGAACAGCTGCCGGAAGGTGGGCAGCGCACCCCTGGCGGTGACGCCCAGCATCGATGGGTCGGTGGGGACCCGACGCCAGCCGAGCACGTCCAGCCCCTCCTCGGCGGCGATCTCCTCGATCCGCGAGACGGTCTTGGCGACCGCCTCCTCGTCGCCGGGCAGGAACGCGGTACCGACGGCGTACCCGTGGGCGGCGGGCAGGTCGAACCCGACCACGGTCCGGAGGAACGCGTCCGGCACACCGAGCAGGATCCCCGCGCCGTCCCCCGTGTCCGGCTCGGCCCCCGTGGCGCCACGGTGCTCGAGGTTGCGCAGTGCGGCGATCGCCTTCTCGACGATGTCGTGGCTGGCGACGCCGGTCAGGGTGCCGACGAACGCGACCCCGCAGGAGTCGTGCTCGTGACGACCGTCATAGAGCCCCTGGGGCGGTGGGAACGCCGGCACAGCATCCTCCCGTCTGCAGGTGAGTACACACAGGCGAGGGACGACATTGGCCCAGGCGGAGAGTCGAGAGTACCCCATGGGGCGGCGGGCGGCTCGACTGGCGAGACGCGACTCTCACAGTCTGGACGCTGCGCGGACCCCGTTGGACGCGGGGCGCTACAGCCCGGCGCTGCCGACGAGCAGCCCCACGACGTAGGTCAGTCCGGCCGCCGCCGCACCGAGGATGGTCTGCCGCAGGGCGCCGTACCACCAGGTCCGGTTGGTCACCTGGGTGACCACCGCCCCGCACAGGAACAACGCCAGCAGGGTCAGCAGCACGGACGGGAACAGGGAGCCGGCCCCGAGCAGGTACGGGACGAGTGGCACCGACGCCCCCACGGCGAAGGAGAAGAACGACGACGTGGCGGCGAGCATCGGCGAGGCCAGCTCGTCGGGGTCGACGCCGAGCTCCTCGCGGGCGTGTACGGCGACGGCGTTGTCGATGTCGCGATGGATCTGGACGGCGACCTCCTGGGCGAGGGAGGGGTCGAGGCCGCGTTCGACGTACATCTCCGCGAGCTCGCGGATCTCCCCGGCCGGGTTGGCGATGATCTCGGCCCGTTCCTTGCCGATCTCCTTCGCCGCCGCCTCGGACTGGCTCGCCACGGAGGTGTACTCGCCGGCCGCCATCGAGAAGGCGCCCGCGGCGAGGCCGGCCAGCCCGGCCAGCACGATCGCCTTCGTGTCGGTGGCCTGCCGGGTGCCGCCCGCGACCCCCGCGATCAGCGCCACGTTGGAGACCAACCCGTCCATCGCCCCGAACACGGCGGGGCGCAGCCACCCCCCGGTGACGTCCGGGTGCTCGTGCCCGATCTCGTCGGTCTGGTCGGTCGGTTCGGCGGCCATGCTGAGAACCTAACTCGCCCCGGCCTCGATCGTCTCGCCCTTCGTCTCCCGGTACACGCTCTCCTCGCGGCCGGGTCGAAGTCGCCGGGAGATCAGGAAGTAGGCGAGCGCGCCCAGGAAGACCACGATCGAGGTCCACACGTTCAGCCGGAGCCCGAAGACGTTGTTGTCCTGGACGGGGTCGATCCGAAGGTCCTCGATCCAGCCCCGCCCGAGCGTGTAGCACATCACGTAGAGCGCGAACGCCCGACCGAACCCGAGGTGGAACCGGCGGTCGGCCCAGATCACCACGCCGGCCACGCCCAGGTCCCAGATCGACTCGTAGAGGAAGGTCGGGTGGAAGGTGTGGAAGTGCTGGTACCGCAGCGGCAGGTCCGCACGATGGGCGGCGTCGATCTTCAGCCCCCACGGCAACGTGGTGGGGCGCCCGAAGAGCTCCTGGTTGAAGTAGTTGCCCCAACGACCCATCGCCTGGGCCAACACGATGCCCGGGGCGAGCGCATCGGCCAGCGGCGGGAACCGGATGCCGGCCCGGCGTGCGTACAGCCAGCCACCGACCCCACCGAGCGCGATCGCACCCCAGATGCCCAGGCCGCCCTGCCACACGTAGAACACCGCGACCGGGTT
>JBOHDW010000022.1:0-3557 GCA_050700795.1 Nocardioidaceae bacterium
CCCCTGGCCCGCGGCCCGGTGCGGCCCGCGGCCGGATGCGGCCGGGTGATCGCCTCGGCGAAGCGACGCTTCTCGGTCTCGGTCGGCTCACCGTTGGCCGGCTGCGGGCGACCCGCCCAGGCGGCCCACGCCATCGCACCGGCGGTCACCACGACCGCCGGGACCAGCCACCACAGGATCTGCACCCGGTCAGGCTAGGCGGCGACCGGGTGGAGTACCGGTCGGCACGCCGGTCAGGGGGTGCCCACCCACTCGTCGCTCCCGTCGTCGAACAGCTGGTGCTTCCAGATCGGCACCGTCGCCTTCAGGTCGTCGATCAGCGCTCTGGTCGCCGCGAACGCCTCCTCACGATGAACCGCTGCGGCGGCTACCACGACGGCCACGTCGCCGAGGGCGAGGCGGCCGACCCGATGGACGGCGGCGACCGCGAGGACGTCGTACCCGGTGGCGACCTTGTCGGTGACCTCACGCAGTCGGTCGAGTGCCGAGGGGTGGGCGTCGTACTCCAGGCCGGTGACGCCGTGGCCGTGGTCGTGGTCGCGCACCGTGCCGACGAAGATGTCGAGCCCGCCGCCGGCCACCGTCTCCACCGCCGCCAATACTTCGGTCACGTCGATGGGGGTCTCACGCAGGTCGACGAGGCGTACGACGGACGCGTCGTCATGCCCGTTCTCAGCCAGGTCGGTGGGCAGCTCGGACGGCCGGTCGGACGGCCGGTCGGACGGCAACTCGGAACTCACCGACCGAGCCTAGCCGTCGACCCGGCTCGAAAGCCCCCCCAACCCGCCGACCCGGCTCGAACGCAACGTAGAACCCCGCCGACCCGGCTCGAACGCAACCCTGCTCTCGAGGCGACAGCTCGTCCTCCCGTGCTGCCTTCGTCTCCGCTGCCCTCGTCTCCGCTGCCTTCGTCTCCGGCGGCGCGACCAGGCGGAACGTTGCATTCAAGCCGGGTCGACGGGGTTGGGGGTTGGCGAGGTTGAGTACCGTTGGCTCATGGCAGACGAACCGGACGAGAACCCGTTCAAGGGCACTCCCTTCGAGCAGTTCCTCGCCGCATTCGGTGGTGCCGGAGGCGCCCCGGACCTGTCCGCGCTGATGGGCCAGATGCAGGCGATGCTGGCCCCGCACGACGGCACCGTGAACTGGACCCTGGCCAAGGACGTCGCCCGGCGCGCCGTCGCCCAGGAGCCCGACCCCTCGCCCGACGACCATGACCGCGCCACGATCGCCGACTCCCTTCGGCTGGCCGACCACTGGCTCGACTCGGTCACCGAGTTCTCGAGCGGGGTCGCAGCCCCGGCGGCGTGGAGTCGCGCGGAGTGGATCGAGTCGACCATCGACATATGGCAGCGCCTCGTCGAACCCGTTGCGGAGCACGTCGTGGGCGCGATGGGCCGCGCGCTCCCGCAGGAGACCCAGGCGATGGCCGGACCGTTGCTCGGGATGCTCACCCAGGCCGGTGGCGCGATGTTCGGCACCCAGGTGGGACAGGCGCTCGGCGGCCTCGCCGGCGAGGTGCTCTCCGCCTCCGACATCGGGCTGCCGCTGGGGCCGGGCGGAACCGCCGCGCTGCTGCCGGCGAACGTCAAGGCGTTCGCCGACGGGCTCGACGTCGGCCAGGACGACGTCTTGCTCTACCTCGCCCTTCGCGAGGCCGCGCACCAGCGGCTCTTCGCCCATGTGACCTGGCTGCGAGCGCACCTGCTCTCCGCCGTCGAGGACTACGGCAGGGGTACGACGATCGACGTCTCCCACATCGAGGAGACGATGCGAGGCATCGACCCGTCGAACATGCAGTCGGTCCAGGAGGCGCTGGAGGGCGGCCTGTTCGAGCCCGAGCAGACCCCCGCCCAGCAGGCGGCGCTGACCCGACTTGAGACGATCCTCGCCCTCGTGGAGGGCTGGGTCGACGAGGTGGTCGGCCAGGCCACCGAGGGGCGGATGCCGACCGCCTCGAAGCTGCAGGAGGCGATGCGCAGACGCCGCGCCGCGGGCGGCCCCGCCGAGGCAACGTTCGCCGCACTGGTGGGGCTCGAGCTGCGACCGCGCCGGCTCCGGGACGCCTCGGCGCTCTGGGGGTCGCTGCGCTCGCGTCAGGGTCAGGCCGCGCGTGACACCGTCTGGGCCCACCCCGACCTGCTTCCCACCGCGGCCGATCTGGACGACCCGTTGGGGTTCCGCGAGGACGTGGTCGAGCCCGAGGCCCTCACCGACGCGGCGTTCGATGAGGCACTCAAGGAGCTGCTCGAAGGCGACGAGTGAGCCTGCACGCCGACGCGCTCGACGTACTGCGCGCCTGGTCACCGCCGAGCGAGCCCCAGGCGGTCCTGCGTGACGAGTACGTCGCCCATCTGGCGGCCCATCCGAACGGCTGCACGAGGAAGTGCTTCCCGGATCACCTGACCGCCAGTGCCCTGGTGCTCTCCGCCGACAGAGCGCGGGTGCTGCTGACCCTGCACGCGAAGGCCAACGAATGGTTCCAGCTCGGCGGCCACTGCGAACCGTCCGACCTCACCTTGGCCGGGGCCGCGGGACGCGAGGCCGAGGAGGAGTCCGGGATCGTCGGGCTGACCCTCGATCCCGAGCCGGTGCACCTGGACCGGCACGCGGTCGGCTTCTGCGACCCGCGCGGCACGGTGCACCACCTCGACGTACGGTTCCTGGCGGTGGCGGACGACGACGCTGTGCCGGTCACCAGCGCCGAGTCCCACGACGTGCGGTGGTGGAGCGTTCGGGAGCTGCCGACCGCCGAACCCGGAATCCGCGAGCTGATCGAGCTGGCGGTCAGTCGAGCGCGTCGGGGCTGAGGTCGAGGCGGGTCGCCGAGGCGACGCCCTCGAGGTATCCCTTGGCGCGCTCGGCCTTCGGGAAGCGGTCGACCCATGCCCAGAACCTCGGCGTGTGTCCCACCTCCAACAGATGCGCGAGCTCGTGCATCAGCACGTAGTCGACCACCCAGCCGGGCATTCCCCGCAGCCGGCTCGACAGCCTGATCGACCGGTCGGCCGGGGTGCACGATCCCCATCGGCTGTTCTGGTTGTCGACCCAGCGCACCGTCGCCGGACGGGCCAGGCTGTCGAGGTAGGTGCTGCTCAGCTCGAGCGCGCGACGCTCGAGCCCCACGTCCGTGGGGCGCCGTCGCCGCTCGGAGCGCTCGAGGCGGGCCACCATCGTGGCCACCCACTCCGCCTCCTCGGCCCGACTCATCCGAGCGGGGATCATCACCACGACCTTGTCCTCCTCGCGATACGCGGCCACCGTGCGGCGACGGCGGGAGGAGCGGCGTACCTCGATCCGAGGAGGCGTGGGACTGCTCATGGCCCGACGCTACCTGCCGCCCACGACAACAATCGCTCACGCGGCCAAGTGTTGACGATCCGCTCCGGCGGTACGCCGAGGCGGGCGGCCCGCTCGCAGCCGTAGACGAGGAACTCGAGCTGGCCCGGTGCGTGCGCATCGCTGTCGATGGAGAACAGGCACCCCGCCTCCAAGGCGACGGCGACCAGCTCGTCGGGGGGGTCGCAGCGCTCCGGCCGGGAGTTGATCTCCACCGC
>JBOHDW010000023.1:0-5073 GCA_050700795.1 Nocardioidaceae bacterium
GGTGTCCATGTCGGGGTGGTTGGCTGGAGCCATGAGACTCGCCGTGCACTATCCCGACTTCAGCTTCCCCGGCGGCGCGGCACAGATGGCCCGCACGCTCGCCGAGACCGCGCGTGCCGCCGAGGAGGGCGGCTGCGCGCAGTTCACCGTCATGGACCACTACTTCCAGATGGAGCGGCGCGCGCCGGCAACCGAGCCGATGCTCGAGGCGTACACCGCGCTCGGCTTCCTGGCCGGCCAGACCCGCACGATGACCCTCGGTGCACTGGTCTCCGGAGTCACCTACCGGCACCCCGGCCTGCTCGCGAAGATCGTCACCACGCTCGACATCGCCTCGGGCGGCCGGGCGCAGCTCGGGATCGGTGCGGCCTGGTACGAACGGGAGCACGTGGGACTCGGCGTACCCTTCCCGCCGGTCAGCGAGCGGTTCGAGCGGCTCGAGGAGGCGCTGCAGATCTGCCTGCAGATGTGGAGCGACGACGACGGGCCGTTCGACGGCCGTTACTACCGGCTCGCCGAGACGATCTGTTCGCCGCGACCTGTGCAGCAGCCCCGCCCCTCGATCCTGATCGGCGGCTCTGGGGAGAAGAAGACGTTGCGTCTGGTGGCGAAGTACGCCGACGCCACCAACCTCTTCGGCATGGAGCCTGCCGCGATCAGGCACAAGCTCGAGGTGCTCGACGGGCACTGCGAGGACCTCGGGCGCGACCCGGCGACGGTGACCCGAACCGCGATCGCGGGGATCGACCCGGTGGCCGACCCGGACGGGTTCCTGCGCAGGGTCGAGTCGTACGCCGCCCTCGGGATCGCCCAGGTCTGGGTGGCGCCGGCCGGTCCCGACCCGGCCGGATGGGTCCGCCGGGTCACCGAGACGGTCGGCCCGAAAGTTGCGGAGCTGACCGCCTGAGGGGGTCAGACGAGCGAGGAGTGGTACCTGGCCCAGAGCGCGGCCACGTCCTCGATCTCCCCTCCGTGCAGCCGGCGGACCAGCTCGTCGATCTCGGGGGTCATCACGGCGAGCACCCGGACCGGCGCGTCGCTCACGGTGGCGAAGGTGTGCATGGATCCCGCAGTGACGACATGGAACTGTCCAGTCACGAGGCGATGGCGGTCCGCCCCGTCCTGCACGTCGAGCAGCCCGTCGAGGACGTAGAACGCCTCGTCGCTGCGGTGATGGATGTGCAGGGGAGCCTGATCGCCCGCGTATGGGGCCAGCGTCCACTCCCGGATAACGAAGTCGGCCACCGCAGGACGATATCGCCCCGCTGGCCCAGGGCAGGTGGACCGATCGGGTCAGCCTGTCGGCTCGCGCACTTCGAGGAGCGCCCAGGTGACCGCGGCGGAGATCAGCGCGGCACCGAACACGTGGAAACCGACGATGACGACCGGGAGGCCCGTGAAGTACTGCACGAAGCCGATCGTGCCCTGGGCCAGCTCCACGGCCAGCAGGACCGTGACAGACCTCCGCGCCGAGGTGAGCCCGGTCGCGAGGACCACGAAGAGCAGCCCGACCGTGAGCCCCACGAACAAGAAGACCAGGTCGGCGTGGAGCTGGCTGAGGTCAAGGGAAGAGAGACCGTTGCGGGGGGAGTGGATGTCGCCCGCGTGCGGTCCCGAGCCGGTGACGACGGTGCCGACGTACATGACCACCCAGGCGGACGCGAACGTCGCCCACGCGAGCATCGGCACCGGACCGCGGCTGACCCGTGGCGAGGGGTGGTCGAGCCGGCGCAGGAACAGCACGGCAAGCCCGACGATCGCGAGGGAGCACAGCAGGTGGAAGGAGACCACCCACGGGTTCAGGTCGGTCAGCACGGTGATCCCGCCGATCACCGCCTGCGCGGGGATGCTGAGAGCGAGGATCAGCGCCAGAACACGCAGCTCGTTACGGCCCGAACGCCAGGCCACCACGAACGTGGCGATCGCGATGGCGGCGAGCAGGAAGGTCAGGGTCCGGTTCCCGAACTCGATGGCCGAGTGGATCCCCATCGCGGCGTGTGGGGTGAACGAGCCACCGGAACACCGCGGCCAGGTCGGGCACCCGAGCCCCGAGTCCGTGAGGCGGACGGCGCCGCCGGTGACGACCAGGACGCAGTTCGCGACAAGGGTGGCCCAGCCGAGGCGCCGCAGCCAAGGGGTCACTCCCACGTGAACGTCCTCGCGGTCAGGGCGGTTCCGACCACCGCCCAGCCGACGAGTACGCCGACCTGGACGAACGGCAGGGTGCCGCCGAGAAACGCCGAGCGGAGCCCGTTCCCGAGCGCCCCCGAGGGCAGCAGGGCAAGAGCGTGACCCGCGCCGCCGTACGAGTGCGACGGGAGTACGACGGCCCCGCCGGCCAGCAACAGCAGGTAGACCAGGTTCGCCGCGGCGAGCGTCGCCTCGGCCCGGAGTACGCCGGCCAGGAAGAGCCCCCAGGACGCGAAGGCCGCCGTGCCGACGAGGAGGCACAGCAGCGCCCCGACAACACCCGGGACCGTCACCGTGGGCCGCCAGCCGATCAGCAGCGCCGCGCAGCCGATCACCACGATCTGCAGCACCTCCACCATGAGCAGCGCGCCGACCTTCCCGGCAAGCAGCCCCGAGCGGGGGAGCGGGGAGGAGCCGAGCCGCTTCAGGACGCCGTACCGGCGCTCGAAGCCGGTGGCGATGGCCAGTGACGTGAAGCTGGTGGACATGATCGCCAGCGCCAGCACGCCGGGCGTCAGCGCGTCGGCCGCGGGGTGGCCGAGGTGCAGGTTCACATGACGGGCGGCCAGGATCCCGCCGATGAGCACGATGAGGGGGATCACCACGGCGAGGAGGAGCTGCTCGCCGTTCCGGAGCATCAGCCTCGACTCGATACGCGCCTGCGCGCGCACCATCCGGACCGCCGGCGCCGCACCGGGCGCGGGGGTGAAGGTCGACGTGGGCGCGGTCACGGCACGAGCTCGCGCCCGGTGATCTGCAGGAAGACGTCCTCGAGGGTGCGCTGACCGAGGGTCAGTGACTCCGGCAGGACGTGCTGTTCCTCGCACCAGGCCGACACCTTGGCGAGCGTCGTCGCATCGGCCGGCCCGGTGATGAGCAGGCTGCGGGCATCGACCGCGCGGACCTCGGTCTCGGCTCCGAGCACGGTCTGCAGGGAGATGGGGGCCTCGGCGGGGAACGGCTCGGTGACGACGAGTCGGATGGTGGCGCGCCCGGATCCCCTGGTGAGCTCGTACGGCGTACCCGTCGCGATCAGCCGGCCCCGGTCGATCACGTGCACCCGGTCGGCGAGACGTTCGGCCTCCTCCATGTAGTGAGTGGTGAGGACGATGGTGACGCCGTCCGACCGCAGCTCCTCCAGAAGCTCCCAGGTGGTGTGCCGGGCCTGCGGGTCGAGCCCGGCGGTCGGCTCGTCGACGAAGACCAGCTCCGGACGCCCGACGATCGCCATGGCCAGGGCGAGTCGTTGCTGCTGGCCGCCGGAGAGCCGGCGGTACGGCGTGCGGCCGCAGTCGGCCAGGCCGAGCCGCGCCACGAGCATCGGGACGCTCAACGGCTGGGCGTGCAGGGCCGCGATGTGCTCGAGCATCTCGACCGCACGCACGCCGGACCAGGCCCCGCCGGACTGCAGCATGACGCCGATGCGGGGAAGCAGGTCTCGGCGTTGCCGGCGAGGGTCGAGGCCCAGGACGCGGACCGACCCGTCCTGTGGGCGCCGATAACCCTCACACGTCTCCAACGTGGTGGTCTTGCCGGCCCCGTTCGGCCCGAGTACGGCGGTGATGGTGCCCCGTTCGACGGTGAGGCTCAGCCCGTCGATGGCCGCCTTGTCGCCGTACCTCATCGTCAGGCCGTCGACGACGACGGCCGGGTCGGCCCCGGCCGACGGGGATGAGGGGGTCACGGGCTCAGTGTAGGAAGGCGGAGGGTGGGTACGGCGGCGGGCCCATCCGCTGCCAGGGAGGTAAGGGCACCCTTGCTTGATGGGGTCGGGCAATAACGACACAATGGCGTTGTGGAATTCGACCAGCTCGACGGTCTGGCGCGTGCGGCCGCGGTCTCCGGCCCCGACGAGGGGCCGACCCGCGAGCGCGTCGCCCGGGCAATCCTCGACCTCGGCCCCAGCACCGCGGCCGCGCTCGCGGAACGGGTGGAGCTGACCCCGGCCGCGGTCCGTCGCCACCTGGACCACCTCGTCGAGGACGGTGCGGTCGAGCCCCGCCACCCCCGTGTGTACGGCGCCCGCGGGCGCGGTCGCCCCGCGAAGGTGTTCGCCCTGACCGAGACCGGTCGGGACCGCTTCGACCAGCAGTACGACGACCTGGCGGTCCAGGCGCTGCGCTACCTCGCCGAGACCGGCGGCGACGAGGCCGTGCTCGCCTTCGCCCGCAAGCGGCTGGTCGACCTCGAGCACCGCTTCGACGAGATCCTGGCCGCCGAACCCATCGCCGACCCGGCCCAGGCGCTGGCCCGCGCGCTCACCCAGGGCGGGTACGCCGCGTCGGTGCGCCTCGGCCCCGTCGGCGAGCAGCTTTGCCAGCAGCACTGCCCGGTCTCGCACGTCGCCCACGAGTTCCCGCAGCTGTGCGAGGCGGAGACCGAGTGGATCTCCAAGGTGCTCGGCCGGCACGTCCAGCGACTGGCCACCATCGCCCATGGCGACGGGGTGTGCACCACCTGCATCCCGACCGCCGACATCACCATCCGCGACACCATCCGCGACACGAAGGAGAAGGTCCCCCGATGACCACCATCGAAGAGCGAAACCCCGAGCTCGCCGGCCTCGGCCGCTACGAGTACGGCTGGGCCGACAGCGACGCGGCCGGCGCCGGCGCGCAACGTGGGCTCAACGAGGCGGTCGTGCGCGACATCTCCTGGAAGAAGAACGAGCCCGAGTGGATGCTGGACCTCCGGCTCAAGGGGCTCAGGCTCTTCCATCGCAAGCCCATGCCCCGGTGGGGAGCCGAGCTCGACGGCATCGACTTCGACAACATCAAGTACTTCGTCCGCTCCACCGAGAAGCAGGCCAGCTCGTGGGACGACCTGCCCGCGGACATCCGCAACACCTACGACCGGCTCGGGATCCCCGAGGCCGAGAAGCAG
>JBOHDW010000024.1:0-2900 GCA_050700795.1 Nocardioidaceae bacterium
ACGTGATGGCCGAGGCGATCGACGCACCCGGTGAGATGTCGCTGAACGCACCGCGGATCATCACCATCCACATCCCGGTCGACAAGATCGGCGAGGTCATCGGGCCCAAGGGCAAGGTGATCAACCAGATCCAGGACGACACCGGCGCGCAGATCAGCATCGAGGACGACGGCACCATCTACGTCGGCGCGACCAACGGCGAGTCGGCCGAGGCCGCTCGAGCGATCATCAACGGCATCGCCAACCCGACGATGCCCGAGATCGGTGAGCGCTACCTCGGCACGGTGGTCAAGACGACGAACTTCGGGGCGTTCGTCTCGCTGCTGCCGGGCAAGGACGGCCTGCTGCACATCAGCAAGCTGCGCTCCCTTGCCGGCGGCAGGCGCGTCGAGAACGTCGAGGACGTGGTCTCGGTCGGGCAGAAGATCCAGGTCGAGATCGCCGAGATCGACGACCGCGGCAAGCTGTCCTTGGTGCCGGTCGTCGATGACGCAGGCGATGCGTCCGCTGCCGCGGGCTCGTCGGCTGAGGCCGTCGAGGCCGACGCCTGAGCGTGGCCGTCGCGGCCGCACGACAGAGGCCCGGCACGACCCGCACGCTGTTGTCCGCCAGGCAGGGCGGTCCGGTACGCCGTACCGTCCTGCCGGGCGGGCTGCGGGTGGTGACCGAGGCGATGCCCGGCGTCCGCTCCGCCTCCCTCGGGGTGTGGGTCGGGGTGGGGTCACGGCACGAGACCCCCTCACTGTCCGGGGCCTCGCACTTCCTCGAGCACCTGCTCTTCAAGGGCACTCCGACACGCTCGGCGATGGAGATCTCCGCCTCGCTCGACGCCGTCGGCGGGGAGTTCAACGCGTTCACCGCCAAGGAGTACACCTGCTTCCATGCGCGCGTCCTCGACAAGGACCTGCCGCTGGCGGTCGACGTGCTCGGCGACATGGTCACCTCCTCGCTGCTCACAGAAGACGACGTCGAGGCCGAGCGCGCGGTGATCCTCGACGAGATCGCCATGCACGACGACGACCCCGACGACGTGGTGAACAACCTCTACGCCGCCACGGCGTGGGGCACCTCTCCTCTCGGTCGTCCGATCGCCGGCACCGTGGAGACGATCGCGGCGCTCACGACTGAACAGATCAGGCGCTACTACCGCGGCAGGTACCGACCCCAGAACATCGTGGTCTCCGCCGCGGGCAACATCGACCACGGAGCGGTGGTCCGACTCGTGCGCAAGGCCTTCGCGAGCTTCCTGGGCACCGACGAGGCTCCGGCACCGGCCCGGCGGGGCGAGCGCGCCCGCTCGACGGCCACCGGCGAGGCGCTGCTGACCCGCCCGTTCGAGCAGGTGAACCTGATGCTCGGGGTGAACGGGATGGTCCGCACCGACGACCGTCGCTACGCGCTGGGGGTCTTGAACGCGGTCCTCGGCGGCGGCACGTCGTCACGCCTGTTCCAGGAGGTGCGGGAGCGGCGCGGGCTGGCCTACTCGGTCTACTCGTTCGCCGCCCACTACGCCGACGCGGGCATGTTCGCGGTTGCGGCCGGGTGTCTGCCGGGAAAGCTGGCCGACGTGCTCACCGTCGTACGCCGGGAGCTCGCGCTGCTCGCGGAGGACGGGATCACCGACGAGGAGCTGGAGCGGGGGAAGGGCCAGCTGCGCGGGGGGGTCGTGCTCGGGCTGGAGGACTCGGCGTCACGGATGTCGAGGATCGCGAAGGCCGACCTGCTGTACGACGAGCTGCTCTCGCTCGACGAGGTGATCCGACGGGTCGACGCCGTCACCGTCGACGACGTGCACACCCTCGCGAAGCGGTTGTTCTCGCAGCGTCAGACCCTGGCCGTGGTCGGACCGTTCCGGTCGCTGCCGCGCTGACCGCCTCGAACCACGGCTAGCGCAGCGCGCGGGCGAGCCCGCCGAACGCGACCGCCCACAGCACGCTGGTGAAGGTGCCGATGATGAACCGTTCGGCGGTGCCGGCCTGGGAGGTCTTGAGCTCGGGGTAGCGCCCGAAGCTCTTCAGGGCCAGCGCCACCGCGATCCCCTCCGGCCAGCCCGCGACCACCGAGACGTAGACCGCGATCCGCTCGAGTCCGCCGATCCAGGCCCCGCCACGGAGCAGGTGGCTGGCCTCCTCGACACTGTGGTCGAGGGGCCGAAGGCCCCGGTCCACCAGCCGCAGGACCAGCGCGGTCACGGGACCGCCCGCCGCCACCGCGACCAGGCCGAACGCCCCGACGACCAGCGCCGCCGACGTCACCGCTCGCCTCCGACCATCGCCGCGAGCAGCTGGCCGGCCAGCTTGCGTGCACGCTTCTCCTCGAGGAGGCCGGCCGCCTGGGCGCGCTGGCTCACCGCCGGCTGGCTGATCCCGAGCCGCCTGCCGGCCTCGGCGTGAGAGACCCCGGTCGCCAGCACTCGTTGCACCTCCCAGCCGCGTGCGGTCCGTCGTCGAAGGATGGCCGACAGCAGCCACAGCACCGTCTCGACCTGTTCGGCACGATAGCCGTCGGCACCGACGACGCTGAGGTGGTGCGGCCCGGACTTGGCCCGGTTGACCGCCTCCCGGGCGGCGACGAAGGCGGCCCCCCGCGCGGCCCGGGTGCTCGACGGCAGCGGGGACTCGACGAGGTCGACCCCCACTCCGATGCTCCAGCGGTCCTCGGTCAGCATCGCCGTGATGACGTCGACGGTCGCCTCGGGGTCGGCGAGCACGCCCTGCACCTCATCCCCCGCCGTTCGTTCGAAGGCCAGCAGCGGTGCCGGAGCCACCCGTCGCAGCGTGGCCAGCAGCTCCGGGACCGCGTCGGGCGACCCGCTGCTGCCGCGCTGGTCGACGGTGAGCACCAGCACCGGCGTGCGGATCGCACCCTTATCGGTCATGAGATAAGGGTAAGGGCTTATC
>JBOHDW010000025.1:0-4225 GCA_050700795.1 Nocardioidaceae bacterium
CTGCTCCGGCTCATCGAGCACCAACAGCCGGCGGGGCCGGACGAACGCGCTGGCCAGCGCGAGCCGCCGGCGCTGCCCCGACGACAGCGTCCCCGGCAGCTGGCTCGCCTGGGCGGTGAGGCCGACCTCCTCGAGCACCTCGTTGACGGCCTCCTCGGCGTCGGGGGTCCGGTGGGCGCGGGCGAACAGGTCGAGGTGCTCGACCACGCTGAGGTCGGGGAAGAAGTCCATGTCGTCCATGACGGCGGCGAGGTCGATGCGGATCGCCGGGTTGCGCTCGTCGACGGGTACGCCGCGCAGCTCGACGGTCCCGGCTGTTGGGGTGTCGGCGCCGGTGACGCAGCGCAGCACCGTCGACTTCCCGGAGCCGTTGCGGCCCACGAGGATGACCGCCTTGCCCGCGCGCACGTCGAGGTCCAGGCCGGAAACCACGTCGACATTCCCGAAGCGGCGGCGCAAGCCACGCACCTTCAGGATCGAGGCGACCTTCCTGGCCAACGCGTCAGGCCGCGGTGCCGGGGGTACACGCTGCGTCGATCCCTGCGTCGATCCCTGCGTCGACAACTGCGTCGACAACTGCGTCGACGATCAGCAGGGCCGCGTCGCACGTCGTACAGCAGAACTCGGGGCCGCTCACGTGGGCGACCAGCCGTTCGGCCGCGCAATCGGGGCAGTAGGACGTCCGCCCGCCGAGGATCTCGAGCGCGTCCATGACCCCACCGTGCCACGCCGATGGAGCCTTCTGGGGAGGCTCGCCGACTACCCTGGTGGGGTGAGCCTGCACTACTTCAAGGGGCATGGCACCGAGAACGACTTCGTGCTGCTCCCGGATCCCGACGGGTGGCTGCGCCTGGATGCAGCGACCGTGGTGGCGTTGTGCGACCGTCGCGCGGGCATCGGCGCCGACGGGGTGATCCGGTTGGTGCGGACCACGGCGTACGACGACCCGGCCTCGGTGGCGGCGCGCGACGAGGCCGACTGGTTCATGGACTACTACAACGCCGACGGGTCGCCGTCCGAGATGTGCGGCAACGGGATCCGGGTGATGGCGCGGGTGCTCGCGGAGGGTGAGGGCATCGACGTGACCCAGCCGCTGCCGATCGCGACGCGCGCCGGGGTCAGGACGCTCACCTTCGAGACCGACGGGCAGATCACCGTCGACCTGGGCCGGCCGGTGATCCACGACGAGACGAAGGTCGGCGTCCCCGGTCACACGTGGCGCGCGTTGCAGGTGTCGATGGGTAACCCGCACGCGGTGGCGTTCGTGGACAGCCTCGATGATGCGGGGGAGCTGCGCGAGCCGCCCCGTCACGACTCGGCCGAGTTCCCCGACGGGGTCAACGTCGAGTTCGTCGAGCGGCGCGGGGACCACCGGGTGGCGATGCGGGTCTTCGAACGCGGCTCTGGGGAGACCCGTTCGTGCGGGACCGGTGCGGGTGCGGTCGCGGTGGCCACGGCCGTCGCGGACGGGGACCCGCGGGGGACGACGTACCAGGTGGAGGTCGCCGGCGGGCGGTTGCTGGTGACCTGGACCGAGGATGACACCGTGCTGCTGACCGGGCCCGCCGTACTCGTCGCCGAGGGGCGGTGGCTCGACCGCTGACCTTCTGTGGGGGCGCTTCACCATGGCACCATGGTGACCCACCACCCACCGCGCGGAGTTCCCCGTGGTCAGTTCCGGTTCATCGTGGTCGGTGCGGTACGCCGCGGCCGCGGCACGCCAGCCCTCCCGACCCCGCCGAAACCAGATGCGCCCGGTTGGGCCGACGTGCGACCCTGGACGAGATGACGCACGCAACCGACCACGACGACGACTTCTCCCTCGACGACGAGCTCGCCCGCACGGTGGCCTGGGAGCCCCTCGGCGACCCCGAGGCGAGCACCGGCGAGCTGGACCTCGCCGAACGCCACGCGCTCCGACGGGTGGCCGGGCTGTCCACGGAGCTCGAGGACATCTCCGAGGTCGAGTACCGTCGCCTCCGCCTCGAGCGGGTCGTCCTCGTCGGGGTCTGGACCGACGGTTCGGTCGAGGACGCCGAGAACTCCCTGGCCGAGCTGGCCCTGCTGGCCGAGACCGCCGGCTCCCAGGTGCTCGAGGCGTTGTACCAGCGTCGGCAGAAGCCCGACCCCGCGACGTACATCGGGCGCGGCAAGGTCGAGGCCCTCCGCGAGATCGTCCGGTCCACCGGGGCCGACACGGTGATCTTCGACGGGGAGCTCGCCCCCTCGCAGCTGAGGAACCTCGAGGACAAGGTCAAGGTCAAGGTCGTCGACCGCACCGCCCTGATCCTCGACATCTTCGCCCAGCACGCGAAGTCGAAGGAGGGCCAGGCGCAGGTGGAGCTGGCCCAGCTCAACTACATGAAGCAGCGGCTGCGTGGATGGGGCGGCAACCTGTCCAGGCAGGCGGGCGGCCGGGTCGGCTCGCAGGGCGGCGGGATCGGCGGTCGTGGTCCGGGTGAGACCAAGATCGAGACCGACCGCCGCCGGATCAACACCAAGATCTCCCGGCTGCGTCGTGAGCTCGCGCACATGCGGACCACGCGTGACACGAAGCGTTCCGAACGGGTCCGCCACCGGGTCCCGTCGGTGGCGATCGCCGGCTACACGAACGCCGGCAAGTCCTCGCTGCTCAACCGGCTCACCGATGCCGGCGTACTCGTCGAGGACGCTCTGTTCGCCACCCTCGACCCCACCACCCGCCGTACGACGACCTCGGACGGCCGGATCTACACGATGAGCGACACTGTCGGCTTCGTCCGGCATCTCCCGCACCAGCTCGTCGAGGCGTTCCGGTCGACCCTCGAGGAGGTCGCGGAGGCCGACCTGATCCTGCACGTGGTCGACGGGTCGCACGTCGACCCCGAGGGGCAGCTGGCCGCGGTGCGCGAGGTCCTCAGCGAGATCTACGCCGACCGGGTCCCGGAGCTGGTCGTGATCAACAAGGCCGACCTGGCCGACCCGATGGTGCTGGCGCGGCTGCGACAGCGCGAGCCGCACTCGGTCGTCGTCTCGGCGAGGACCGGCGAGGGCGTCCCGGCCGTGCTGGCCGCCGTCGAGGCGGAGCTGCCGCGCCCGGGAGTCGAGTTCGAGGCGCTGCTGCCCTACGAACGCGGTGACCTGCTCAACCGGATCCACACCTCCGGCGAGGTGAGCTTCGTCGAGCACACCGCGCAAGGCACCGTCGTGCGCGGGCGGGTCCATGGCGACCTGGCCGGCGAGCTGGCGCCGTACCTCACCACTCCCGCCTGACCCGCCCGCCCGACCCGCCCGGGCTGGGTGAGATTGGGAAAGCTGGCACCGTCAGGCAACATGGATCGATGTCACGCCCCTCGCTCGTGCGGCTGGTCCTCGCCCTGCTGGTCCTCGGGGGTTGCGCGGCCATCGCCCTGACCGCCTCTCCGCGGCTGGGGCTCGACCTGAGCGGCGGCACCCAGATCGTGCTGCAGACCAGTGACTCGGCGACCGTGCGGGCCAACGCCTCCTCGACAGACCGGACGCTCGGGGTCCTGCGTGGGCGGGTGGATGCACTGGGCGTCTCCGAGCCGACGCTGGCCAGGTCCGGCGAGAACCGGATCATCGTCGAGCTGCCCGGCGTGCAGGACCCGCGTGAGGCGCTCCGGGTCATCGGCAAGACCGCGCAGCTCACCTTCCATCCGGTGCTCGGTCTGGCCACCCCCAAGCAGCTGAGAGAGGGCGGGCGCGCGGGGACACCCCTGGTCCTGCGCGACGAGTCCGGCGCGCCCCTCCTGCTCGGGCCGGCCGCGCTCCCCGGCGACCACGTGTCGGACTCCTCCACGGGCAACGACCCGTCGCAGGGCACCGGCTGGTTCGTGACCGTCGACTTCAAGGGCTCGGGCAAGACGGAGTGGCGCGAGCTCACCGCGGCGGCGGCGTGTGAGCCTCCGGGAGACCCGCGCCGCCGGGTCGCGATCGTCCTGGACGACAAGGTGATCTCCTCGCCCCAGGTCGACCCCTCCGTGCCCTGTGACGGGGGGATCCCCGGCGGCTCCACCCAGATCACCGGCACGTTCACCCCACCAGAGGCCGAGGACCTCTCGATCCTGATCAAGGGCGGTGCGCTTCCGGTCCCGGTGCACGTCGTTGAGCAGCGGACCGTCGGCCCGACCCTCGGCAAGGCGGCGATCGGGGCCTCGTTCCAGGCCGGGCTCATCGGCCTGGTGTTGACCGGCCTGTTCATCGCCGTCGTCTACCGGTTGATGGG
>JBOHDW010000026.1:0-6790 GCA_050700795.1 Nocardioidaceae bacterium
CCATCACGAAGCAGCCCTGCGGCCGACCGGCACCGCGGTACGGCGTGACGATCACCGTGTTCGTGTAGAGGCTGGTGAACTCGACGCGGTAGGCACCCGGCTTGTAGGGACCGAGCAGCTGCGTCGACGTGATGATCGGCACGATCAGGCCGTACGGCGTATAGGCACCGTTGTCGTGCCAGAAGTGCACCGACAACCCCAGCAGCCGACCCTCGTCGTCGTACCCGACCCGGACGTGGTGCAGCTGGCCGCGCTCATGGGCACTGGAGACGAAGTGCTCCCGTCGGTCCTCGGTCCACTTCACCGGCCGGCCCAGCCGGATCGCCGCCCAGGGCACGAGCACCTCCTCGGGCCAGGGGTGCACGATCTTGACGCCGAACCCGCCGCCGACGTCCGGGGTGACCACCTCCACCCGGTCCACCGGCAGGGACAGCTTCGCGGCCACCGCCTGCCGCACCGAGGTCGAGGTCTGGGTGGAGGTGTGCATCAGCAGTGAGCGGTCGTCGGCGTCCCACCGGGCCAGCACACCCTTGCCCTCCATGGGCATCGACGCGCTCCGCTCGATGGCCAGGTCGAGCTCGAGCCGGTGCGGCGCCGCGTCGATCGCGGCCTCGGCGTCGCCGGTCTGTTGGACCATCACCGCGGCGACGTTCCCCGGGACGTCGTCGTGGACCAGCTGCTCGGCGGCCCGCGCCACCTCGATGCCGACGACCGGCGGCAGGAAGTCGTAGGAGACCCGGATCCGCGACGCGGCGTCCTCCGCGACGTAGCGATCGGTGGCCACCACCATCGCAATCGCCTCGCCCACGTGGTTCACCTCACCGTTGGCCAGGGCGTGAGGCGTCCGGCCGTGGGTCAGCGTCGGGTGCGGGATCAGCAGCGGGAGCGGGTCGGCGACCCGGGTCCCCGACCGCCGCTGGTCCTCGGCGAGGTCGTCGTAGGTGTAGATCGCGACCAGCCCGTCGACCTCGAGAGCCTCGGTCACGTCGATGTCGGTGATCCGGGCGTGTGCATGGGGGCTGCGGACGAAGGCCGCCTCCAGCGCGTCCTGCCCGAGGTCGTCGAGGTAGCGGCCGTTGCCGGTCACGAGCCGTGGGTCCTCGCTCCGCTTGATGCGTTCGCCGAAGAGCTTGGTGGTCACGGCGCCACCTCGTCGGCGATCTCCGCGGCGCGTTGCACAGCCGCGACGATGTTCTGGTACCCCGTGCAGCGGCACAGGTTGCCGGAGATCGCCTCCCGGGCCTCCGCGGCGGTGGGGCTCGGGTGGTCCCGCAGGTAGCCGGTGATCGTGGTGATGAAGCCGGGCGTGCAGAAGCCGCACTGCAGCGCATGGCAGTCCTGAAAGGCCTGCTGCACCGGCCCCATCCCGCCGTCGGGGGCGCAGCAGCCCTCCACGGTGGTGATCTCGCTGCCTTCGACACTCACCGCGAACAGCAGGCACGACCGCATCGGTGCCCCGTCGACGAGCACCGTGCAGGCTCCGCACACGCCGTGCTCACAGCCGACGTGCGTGCCGGTAAGCCTCAGGTCGTGACGGAGTGCGTCGGACAGCAACCGCCGCGGGGGTACGTCGAACTCGTACGGCGTCCCGTTCACGTGCAGGGCCACCCGGATCGTCGGCTCGGTCACGCCGCCCCCCGGTGCAGCCCCGTGTCGCCGTACGCCTCGTCGAGGGCCCGCCGAACGAGCACGTGAGCCAGCTGCCGGCGGTAGTCGGCGGACGCGTGGATGTCGGCCTCCGGGTCGATCGCGGCGTCGACGAGGTCGTGGACCAGCCCCGGGTCGGGACGGCCGGCGACGATCGCACCGGCCAGGTCGACCACGACCGGCCCCGCACCGACGCAGATAAGCCCCACCCGCGCACCCGTGACCGCGTCGCCGCCCCTGGTCAGCACGGCGGCCACCCCGCACATCGCGTAGTCCCCATGTCGTCTGGACAGCTCCACGAAGGAGGTGCCGCTGCCGGCCGGTGGTCGGGGGAAGCGCGCCGCCACCGCAAGCTCCCCCGTCCGCACCGCGCACTCCATCGGGCCGACGAAGAAGTCGGCAGCCGGCACCTCCCGTGCTCCGCGTGCGCTCTGCATCTCGACCACGCCGTCCAGGACCGCGAGGACCGCGGTCATCTCCGCGGCGGGGTCGGCGTGGACCAGGCTGCCCACGGTCGTCCCGCGGTTCCTGATCGTCGGGTGCGCGACGTTGGTCAATGCCCGGCGCAGCAACGGCAACGCGTCGTACGCCGCCTCGTCCTTCTCGATGCGCGCGTGCCGGGCCAGCGCCCCCACGCGCACCGCCGACTCGGTCACCTCCACGAAGTCGAGCCCCGGGAGGTGGTTGATGTCGATGAGGTGGGCGGGTGCGGCCAACCTCATCGACATCAACGGCACCAGGCTCTGCCCCCCCGCGAGCACCTTGGCCCCGCTCCCCAGCTCGTCGAGGACCCGGAGGGCCTCCTCGAGCGTCGACGGGCGGTGATAGGTGAAGGCGGGTGGCTTCACGAACTTCCTCCCTAGCGTTGGCTCAGGACTTGTGCAACCCATCCTCCGGCGGGATGTCGTCCTCGTGGTGAACCCCAGTGTGGCCCACGGCGATGATCGCCCCGTCGCCCTTCAGCTCGGCGGGTGCCACCCATCGCGCGAGGTGATAGGCCGCGAGCGCGACGATCGTGCCGAGCGCGATGCCGGAGAGCACGAAGTCCTTGGTGATCGCGAGCGACGTGTTGCCGATGGCAATGATGATGCCCGCAGCGATCGGCACGAGGTTCACCGGGTTCGCGAAGTCGACGTTGTTCTCCTTCCAGATCTTCGCGCCGAGCAGCCCGATCATGCCGTAGAGGATCACCGTGATACCGCCGAGCACCCCGCCGGGTGTGGCCGAGACCAGGGCGCCGAACTTCGGGGAGAGCCCGAAGATGATCGCCACGATCGCGGCCACGAAGTACGCCGCCGTGGAGTACACCCGGGTGGCCGCCATGACGCCGATGTTCTCGGCGTACGTCGTGGTAGGCGACCCGCCGACCGCGGACGCGATCACGGTGCCGACGCCGTCGGCGGCGATCGCGCGTCCGATCATCGGGTCGAGGTCGCGGTCGGTCATCTCGGCGACCGCCTTCACGTGGCCGGTGTTCTCGGCGATCAGCGCGATCACGGCCGGGAGCACCAGAAGGATGAAGGTGATGTGGAAGGCGGGCGCGTGCCAACCGACCAGGTTGAGGTGGCCAAGGTTGGTCTGGTTCCCGACCAGCCCGTCGGCGGTGTGCCGCGGGAAGCCGATCCAGTCCGCCGACTTCACCTGGGACCAGTCCACCCGCCAGTGCGTGGTGACCTTGCCGGCGCTGGCGCTGAACGACGTGATCTGGCCGAAGATCTTGTCGAAGAACCAGGACACCAGATAGCCGAAGATCAACCCGAGGAAGATCGCGATCCTGCCGAAGAAGCCGCGCAGGCCGACCGCGACCAGGATCACGAAGGTCATCGTCAACAACGCCACCCACTGGTCCTGTGGCCAGTACGTGTTCGCGACGACCGGGGCCAGGTTGAACCCGATCAGCATCACGACCGCGCCGGTCACGACCGGCGGCAGCACCCGGTGCAGTGCCTCGGTCCCGATGTAGTGGATCAGCACACCGATGATCGCCAGCACGACACCGGAGACCAGGATCGCGCCGGTGACGTCGGCCGGCCCACCAGGCCCGCTCTTGTAGGTGTAGATCGCGGTCGCACCACCCACGAAGGAGGCGCTGGTCCCCAGATAGCTGGGCACCTTGCCCTGTACGATCAGCAGGAAGCAGATCGTCGCGATACCGCTCATCATGATGGCCAGCTGCGGGCTCAGCCCCATGATGATGGGGAACACGAACGTGGCGCCGAACATCGCCACCACGTGCTGTGCACCGAAGCCGACGGTCCGGCCCCAGGACAGTCGTTCGTCGGGGGCCACCGCCTTGCCGAGCGGAGGCGTCTTGCCGTCGTAGACGACTTTCCACATAGCCATAACAGGTCTCCTGCCCCAGGCACCGTCCCTACGGACGGTGCGCCCTTGTCTGACCTGACCCGAGTCACGGAACACCGATGAATCACGGATACTGTGCACCATCCGACGGGTGCGGCCTAGTACCGCGACCGGCGATGCGTCCCCGAAATCTGGGTGGCTCCGTTGTCGGGTTCCCACAACACCGTCGGTCAACACCGGAGGGAGCGGCATGAAACACCTGACCGTCCGCCGCGGAAGCTACGTCGACTCCGTGGCCCTCATGCAGGTCAGCCAACGGGTCGGCCGGCTCGACGGGATCCACGCCGCCCTGGTGGCGATGGCCACCGAGCTCAACCTCGAGCTCGCCGCGGGGATGGGGTTCGACGTACCCGCGGGCACCGCTCCCACCGAGATGCTGGTGGCCCTCGACCTGACCGACGAGAGCCGCCTCGACGCGGCCCTCGCCGAGGTCGACGCGGCGCTGGCCCCGACCAACCGGCCCCCCGCAGGTGGCTTCGGCTCGGCACCGGTGCCGGTCACGATCAGGGCCGCCGCGCGTGACAGCAACGCGACCGTGGCGCTGATCTCGACCCCGGGGCAGTACGCCGCCATCGACGCGTACGACGCGATCGACGCCGGGCTGCACACGATGCTGTTCAGCGACAACGTGCCGGTCGAGCAGGAGGTCGCGCTCAAGGAGTACGCCGAACGAGCCGGCGTGCTGCTGATGGGCCCCGACTGCGGCACGGCGGTCGTCGGGGGCGTCGGGCTGGGGTTCGCCAACGTCGTACGCCCGGGGCCGGTGGGGATCGTGGCCGCGTCGGGGACCGGTGCCCAGCACCTGCTGAGCCTGCTCGACGGCGCCGACGTGGGCATCTCGCACTGCCTGGGTGTGGGCGGTCGCGACCTGTCGGAGGCGGTCGGCGCACGCGCGACGTTGCATGCCCTGGCCCTGCTCGCCGCCGACGACGACACCGAGCTGATCGTGGTGGTGTCGAAACCGCCGGCCCCGTCGGTCGCGGAGGCCGTGCGAACGCACGCCGCCCGGCTCGGGAAGCCGGTGCTCTTCGGGTTGCTCGGGAAGGGCCAACCGGACCTGACCGAGACGGCGCGGACCGTCGTCGACGCCGCCGGGGGGAGCTGGTCGCCGCCGGCCTCGTGGCCCGGCACGGTGCGCGCGGCCCGTTCAGGAGGAGCGTTGCGCGGGTTGTTCGCGGGCGGCACCCTCTGCGACGAGGCGATGCTGATCGCGGCGGCCGAGCTTGGCCCGATCGCCTCGAACATCCCGCTGCAGGCCGATTGGGCACTCGACGCCCGGTTGCCCTCCCGCGGCAACACCATGATCGACTTCGGCGACGACCGCCTCACCCAGGGCCGGCCGCACCCGATGATCGACGGGACCCTCCGGGTCGAGCGGTTCGAGGCCGAGATCGACGACCCGACCACCGGCGTCGTACTGCTCGACGTGGTGCTCGGCCTCGGCTCGGCGGCCGACCCGGCCGGGGAGCTGGACGCGTCGGTACGCCGAGCCACCGGCGCCGGGCTGCCCGTCGTGGTCAGCGTCATCGGGACCCGCGACGACCCGCAGGGGCTGGCCGGCCAGGTCGAACGGCTGCACGACGCCGGGGCCTGGGTCAGTCTGTCGAACGCCGCCGCGGCGCATACCGCGGTCGGCCTGGTCTCCGGAGGCGTGTCATGAAGCCGATCAGCTCACCCGACGCGGTCGTCACCGCCGGCGCGGCACCGCTTGCCGATGCGGTCGAGCAGCAGGCTGTCCCCGCCGTACGAGTGCAGTGGCAGCCGCCGACCGGAGACGACGCTGCTCTGCTCACGGTGATGGGTGACCCGCGGCGCCGCCCCGCCAACGAGGCCGCGCTGGCGGCGATGCTCTCGGCGCAGGCGCACCTGTTCGACGTACGACCGGCGAGCGAGGTGCTGGGGCTGGAGCCGGGCCATTTCCTGCACGCCGGGCCGCCGATCGAGTGGGAGCGCGCGTCCGGTCCGCTGCGGGGTGCGCTGATCGGCGCGATGCTCTTCGAAGGGCTCGCCGACAGCGCGGAGCAGGCCGAGGCGGCGCTCGCCGCCGGGACGGACGTGTCCTGGGAGCCCTGCCACCACCGCGGTGCGGTCGGGCCGATGGCCGGGGTGATCTCGCCCTCGATGTGGGTCTTCTGCCTGCGCGACAACGAGCACGGCAACGAGTCCTGGTGCTCCCTCAACGAGGGGCTCGGCAAGGTGCTGAGGTACGGCGCGTACTCCCCTGAGGTGATCGACCGGCTGCACTGGATGACCGAGGTGCTTGGTCCGCTGCTGCAGTACGCCGTGCGGGCCGGCGATCCCATCGACATCAAGGCGATCATCGCCCAGATGGTGCAGATGGGCGACGAAGGCCACAACCGCAACCGCGCCGGCACGCTGATGTTCCTGCGTGAGGTGCTGCCGGCGATGATCGACTCGGGACGGCCGTCGAAGAACGTCGCGGACGCGGTCCGGTTCCTGTCCGGCAACGACCACTTCTTCCTCAACCTGGTGATGCCGGCGTGCAAGCTGCAGACCCGCGCGGGCGCCGGGCTCCCGGGCGCCACGGTGCTCACCGTGATGGCGCGCAACGGCACCGACTTCGGGATCCAGACCGCCGGCACCGGCGACCGCTGGTTCACCGCCCCCGCCGGCACTCCCGAGGGGCTCTTCCTGGGCGGCTACGGGCCCGAGGACGCGAACCCCGACATCGGCGACTCGGCGATCACCGAGACCGCCGGGATCGGTGGGTTGGCGATGGCCACGGCGCCGGCGATCGTCCGGTTCGTCGGCGGCAGCGTGC
>JBOHDW010000027.1:0-2627 GCA_050700795.1 Nocardioidaceae bacterium
CCTGAAGATCAGCAATCTCGACAAGGTGCTCTACCCGGACACGGGCACGACCAAGGGTGAGGTGCTCAACTACTACGCGCAGGTGGCGCCGGTGCTGTTGCCACACCTGGCCCATCGGGCGCTAACCAGGATCCGCTGGCCGCACGGGACGGGGGAAGGCTCGTTCTTCGAGAAGAACCTGCCCAACGGCACTCCCTCGTGGCTCCACCGGGTGAGGTTCGAGACGGGCAGCCGGCTCGGCACGCGAGGCAGTGGTGGCGCGGTGACCTACCCCATCGTGGACGGCCTCGCGAGCCTGACCTACCTGGTCAACCTGGCGTCGCTGGAGCTGCACGTCCACCAGTGGACGGTCGACGATCAGGGGACTCCGCAGAACCCGAACCGGCTGGTGATCGACCTGGATCCGGGTGCCCCGGCCGGGCTGCACGAATGCTGCCGGGTGGCGCTGCTGGTTCGTGACAAGCTCACCGAGCTCGGGTTGCCGGCGGCCCCGGTGACCAGTGGCAGCAAGGGGCTGCACCTGTACGCCGCGCTCGACGGCAGTCGGGACGCCGACCAGGTGCGGGACCTGGCCCAGCAGATCGCCCAGGAGCTCACGGGTGAGCACGGCGACCTCGTGCTCTGGCAGATGACCAAGGCCAAGCGCGGTGGGAAGGTCTTCCTCGACTGGAGCCAGAACACCGCGGCGAAGACGACGATCTCGCCGTACTCCTTGCGCGGGCGGGAGAAGCCGCACGTCGCGGCCCCGCGGTCCTGGGAGGAGATCCACGCCGGCGCGGACGACGAGCTGGCGATCGATCAGCTCCGCTACGACGAGGTGCTCGAGCGGGTCGATCGGTCCGGAGACCTCTTCGGCAGTCTGCTCGCCGGGAAGGGCTAGCCGCGTTCGGAGCCGGTCGGCTCGAGGTCGTCGTGGATGTGTCCGGACACCCCCCGGTCGGGGCGGGCGGTGAAGAAGTACAACGCCCCGACCACGGCGATGATCGCCATCACGAGCAGGGTGATCCAGTCGAGGTTGAAGTAGCCGCGCGGACTGCTGAGGCCCGTCGGAGCCACGATGTCGATCAGCACGAGCGCCAGGTAGACGGCGGCGATGATGCAGACCGTCCATCCCCACCGCCCGAGCTGGAACCTGCCCTCGGGGACCCAGCCCCGCCGTCGCGCGACGATCGCCGCGATGACGGTGAGCAGGAACGACAGATAGATGCCACTGACCCCGAACGACACGAGCGACGTCAGTGCGTTGACGTTCGCGGGGTAGGTGATGAAGCCGAGGTGCTTGTCGTGGCTGGGCGAGGCGAAGACCAGCAGCACGAACAGGACGGTCACCCCGGCGCCGGAGACGAGTGCGTTGATCGGCGTACCGAACCTGGGGCTGACCCGGGAGATCCACTTCGACGCGGGCAGCGCGCCGTCTCGCGAGTAGGAGAACATCAGCCGGCTGCCCGCGCCCTGGATGGAGGTGCCGCAGGAGAAGAAGGCGAAGACGATCATTAGCAGCAGGAAGTCCTGCAGCCCGCTCGGGAGCTCGCCGAGGATGAACGGCACCCCGCCGGTCACGGTGTCGGTGAGCCCCTTGCCGCCCTTGGGGATGGCCAGGAGCAGGGCCGCGGTCAGGATGAACGACGAGACCCCGCCCCAGATCAGCGCGTGTCGCATGGCGCGTGGCACCTGACGCCCGGCGTCCTTGGTCTCCTCGGAGATGTCGCCGGCGGACTCGAAGCCGTAGAAGATGTAGACCGGTGCGAGCACCGCGATGAGCGCGGCTCCGGTCAGCCAGTTCCCGTGGAAATCGAGGCCGAGGGGGTTGTGCGCGGCGTGCTGCACGTTCTGGGTGGTGAACAGGTAGCCGAGACCGTGGTGGAACCCCTTGATCCCCAAGATGATGGCGATCCCCACCGTGCCGACGATCTCGACGTAGACGCCGAACTGGGCCACCCGGCCCATCACCTGGGCACCGGTGATGTTCAGGATCGTCTGGATCATCAGCAAGATCACGGTGACGATCAGGATCGTCAGATGGCTGGACGGATCGAGGTTCCAGCCGAACCAGTTGTGGGTGAGGGCGGCCGCGTAGGCCACCACGCCCGTGTCGACGGCCGCCACGGTGATCAGCAGCGCGAACCCGTAGAACCAGCCCACGAACCACCCGTAGCCGGGGCCGACGGAGAACTTGCTGTACTGGTACAGCGCCCCGGCGACCGGATAGTGGCTGGCCAGCTCGCCAAAGACCAGCGCCACGAACAGCATCCCGATGACGGGGATCCAGGTGAGCCACACGTAGACGGGCCCGCCGGTGCCCACCCCGAGCACGAACAGGGAGTAGATGCCGACCATGGGCGACAGGTAGGTGAACGCCACCGAGAAGTTGGCGAACAGCCCCAGGACCCGGCGCAGCTGAGGCTGGTAGCCGAGGCTGGCCAGCCGGGCGTCGTCGTCGTTGTGGGTGCTGTCGGCCGCGTGATGACTCATCGGGCTCTCCTGGTGCCAGGACCGCACCGGAGTCGTTGCGGCGTGGAAACACTAGACCCGCAGATTGTGGTGTCAATAGACCGAACGTGCGGCCGAGGAGGGCGGACGGCCCGCCGTACCCGAGAGACGGCGGGCTCCGTCCGGAGGGGCGGTAC
>JBOHDW010000028.1:0-4760 GCA_050700795.1 Nocardioidaceae bacterium
GTTCCCTGGTCCGCTCCGCGAAGGGGGAGGCCGAACGGTTGGCCGGCGCGAGCCGCGCCGCCGAGGAGGCCCGGGAGCGTGACCTGGCCGGGCTTGTCGGACTTGAGGAGCGGCTCAGGTCGGCCGAGGACTCCTCCGAGGAGGAGCCGGAGACCGCCACCCAGGACCGGTTGGCCCTCGAGGCCCGCGCCGCACGGCAGGCCGAGACCGAGGCGCGCCTCGCGCTGCGGACCGGCGAGGAGCGGGTGCGGGCGTTGGCCGGGCAGGCCGAAGCCCTCGAGAACGGAGCCGAGGCCGAGCGGGTCGCGCGCGTCCGCGCCCGGGCCCGCCGGGAGCGCGTCGTACGCCAGGGTCGAGTGGCGCGTGCCGTCGCACAGGGAGCCGGCATCGTCCTGACCCGCCTTGAGACGTCGCTGGCCACGGCCGCGGCGCACCGGGCAACGATCGAGGAGAACCGCCGTGAGCGAGAGGGGCGGCTGCTGACGGCCCGGGCCACCCTGCGCAAGCTTGCCCAACAGCACGACGACCTGGTCAACACCGTCCATCGCGACGAGATGGCCCGCACCGAGCAGCGGATGCGGGTCGAGCAACTCGAGGAGCGGGCGCAGGTGGAGCTCGGCCTGGACCCGGCTGCGCTGGTGGCCGAGTACGGACCGGACACCCCGGTCCCGCCGAGTCAGCCCGACGGCGACGAGGAGGCGGCGGCACCGGTGCCCTACCTCCGCGAGGAACAGCAGAAGCGGCTCCGGAGCGCGGAGCGGGCGCTGTCGATGCTCGGACGGGTCAACCCGCTCGCGCTGGAGGAGTTCTCCGCGCTCGAAGAGCGCCATCAGTTCCTCAGCGATCAGCTCGAGGACCTCCGGAAGACCCGGCGTGATCTGCTCGACATCGTCAGAGAGGTCGACGATCGCGTGGTCCAGGTCTTCACCGAGGCATGGGCCGACGTGAGTCGCGAGTTCGAGGCGATCTTCTCCCGGCTGTTCCCCGGAGGTGAGGGGCGGCTCGTGCTCACCGATCCGGACGACATGCTGGCCACCGGGATCGAGGTGGAGGCGCGACCGCCCGGCAAGAAGATCAAGCGGCTCTCGTTGCTCTCAGGTGGCGAGCGCTCCCTGGTCGCGGTTGCGTTCCTCGTCGCGCTGTTCAAGGCTCGGCCGTCGCCGTTCTACATCCTCGATGAGGTCGAGGCGGCGCTCGACGACACGAACCTGGGTCGGTTGCTCGAGATCTACGAGGAGCTGCGGCAGAACAGCCAGCTGGTGGTGATCACCCACCAGAAGCGCACGATGGAGATCGGCGACGCCCTCTACGGCGTCAGCATGCGCGGCGACGGCGTGTCGGCGGTGATCAGCCAGCGGCTGCGTGAGGCGGAATCGGCCTAGCCCGGTCGACCCGGCCTTCTGGTTCAGAACCCAGCGAGGAAGGGGCGGGTACGGCGGCCGCGGGCTCGCTGGCCCCGTGCTGTTCGCCGCGTTCGCGGTGTGGAACGGTACGGCCTTCTCGCGTCCAGCTTCTCGACCGTTTCGTTCCGCAGCTCACCGACCACCCCTTGCCGCCCGGGTGGACCTGCGTAATCAAGCACAGCCCCTGTTGCGCGGGGTGAGATGGCCCGATCCGGCTGCGCAACCAGGCACAGCCCCTGTTGCGCGGGTGAGATGGCCCGATCCGGGCGGACGAAGCCCCGCGGTACCCGTGCCCGTTCCTTCGCCGCCTCTCCTCCCCACTCGTAGCAAGTCGGGGCGGCCCCACGGTCGACTCGCTGCACGAGACCGGATTCGGGGGAGTCATGGTCGCCGTGCCACGATGGAGCAGAGGACACCGATAGCGGTGTCCCGGTGACACGCTCGGGAGTGGTTCACGTGGTTCTGATGGTCCTCGCGATGCTGGCGATCGTGGTGATCGCGATGTCGGTCGTGCTCTATGTCGCCTTTCCGCACCGTGGTGAGCAGGTCCCGCACGCCCCGTGGGTCGGCGCGGCCATGAAGAAGGGCGTCGACCGGCTGCCGACCCTGGAGAACCAGCGTTCCCAGGAGACCGCCGACCGCTGAGCGCGGGTACCCTCTCGCGCCTCTGATTGGATGGTTCCGTGAGTGAGCTCCTGCTGCTGGTCCTGATCGCCGTGGTGATCGTCGTCGTCGTGGGGACGATCGCCGGGTTGGTTTCGATCCGCTCCCCCCGACGGCCGCCGGCTCCGGCCACGACGGCGACGGCGGAGCCGAACGCTCCCCTCGGCGCCACGGGCGGAGGCGAGCCGGATGGCACCGTCCTCACGACAGAGCGACCAGAGTCCGCCGCCGGTCGGATGGCTCGACTGCGCGGGCGGCTGTCGCGCTCCGAGGGAGCCCTGGGCCGGGGGCTCCTCGCCCTACTGACCCGGGATCGGCTCGACGAGGACACCTGGCAGGAGATCGAGGACACCCTGCTCGCCGCCGACGTCGGGGTGGCCCCCACTCAGCAGCTCGTCGACCGGCTGCGCACCAGGCTCCGCGTCGAAGCCGGCTCGGCCCCCTCACCGCACGACGTGCTGCGTGAGGAGCTGGTCGCGCTCGTCGACCCCACGATGGACCGGACCCTGAGGCTCGAAGGGGCGAACCACACGCCCGGCGTGGTGTTGATGGTCGGGGTGAACGGCACGGGCAAGACCACGACGGTGGGCAAGCTCGCACGGGTCCTCGTGGCCGACGATAAGCGGGTCGTGCTCGCCGCGGCAGACACCTTCCGGGCGGCCGCCGCAGAGCAGCTGACCACGTGGGGTGAACGGGTCGGTGTGCCCGTCATACGCGGCCCGGAGGGGAGCGACCCGGCCAGCGTCGCGTTCGCGGCCGTGCAGACCGGCATCGAGACCCACGCGGACGTCGTCGTGGTCGACACCGCGGGGCGGCTGCAGAACAAGGCCGGCTTGATGGATGAGCTCGGCAAGGTCAAACGGGTCATCGAGAAGCAGGCCCCGGTGACCGAGGTACTGCTCGTCCTCGACGCCACCACCGGGCAGAACGGGATGACCCAGGCCCGCGTCTTCAGCGAGGTCGTCGATGTGACCGGCATCGTGTTGACCAAGCTGGACGGCTCCGCCAAGGGCGGGATCGTCGTGGCCGTGCAGAGCTCTCTCGGCGTACCCGTGAAGCTCGTGGGGCTGGGCGAGGGTCCCGACGACCTGGCGCCGTTCGACGCCGGCGTGTTCGTCGACGCCCTGCTCGGCGTCACCCAGTCGTAACACAACGCCCGCAACTGTCACCTGCGGTTAACGAGACCCGCGCCCCGGCGAAACATCGCCGCCTCACAGTGATCCGGACAGCAGCCCCACGACGGGTGTGCCGGCTTCGAGGTGAGGAGCGATGACGATGAGCGCTGGAGACACCGGTTGGGTGCTGGTCAGCTCGGCCCTGGTGCTGCTCATGACCCCGGCCCTGGCCTTCTTCTACGGCGGCATGGTTCGCGTCAAGAGCGTGCTCAACATGCTGATGATGAGCACGGTGACCATCGCGATCGTCACCACCTTGTGGGTGCTGTACGGCTTCTCCATGGCCTTCGGCACCACGGGGAACGGGTTTCTCGGCCGGTTCGGATTCGCGCTGCACGGCCTGTTCGGGACCGGCAGGACCGTGCTCGGCGTCAACGGCGCCGAGCTGACCATTCCCGCGTTGGTCTTCTGCGCGTTCCAGCTGATGTTCGCCATCATCACTCCCGCGCTCGCCAGTGGCGCGATCGCCGACCGAGCGAAGTTCGCCGCATGGGGGCTGTGGGTCGTCCTCTGGGTGACGATCTGCTACCTCCCCGTCGCGCACTGGGTCTTCGCGTTCGGGGACGCGACGGGGAGGGGCGCCGGCTGGCTGGCCCACTGGGGGGTGGAGGACTTCGCCGGTGGGACCGCGGTCCACGTCAACGCCGGGGCCGCCGGGCTGGCCCTGGCTCTGGTCCTGGGCAAGCGGTTGGGCTGGAGGCGGGACCCGATGCGGCCACACAACGTTCCGTTCGTGCTGCTCGGTGCGGGACTGCTCTGGTTCGGTTGGTTCGGCTTCAACGCAGGTTCGGCACTGGCGGCCAACCAGCTGTCCGCCCTCGCCTTCGTGAACACGCAGGCGGCGACCGCGACCGCGCTGCTCGGCTGGCTGCTGGTGGAGCGAATCCGAGACGGGCGACCGACCACGTTGGGTGCGGCGTCGGGGGCCGTCGCGGGACTCGTCGCGATCACTCCGGCCTGCGCGTTCGTCACCCCCTTCGGGGCACTTGTCATCGGGCTCCTCGCTGGCGGACTGTGCGCCCTGGCCGTCGGGCTCAAGTGGAGACTCGGTTTCGACGACTCGCTGGACGTCGTCGGCGTCCACCTCGTCGGCGGCGCCTTCGGCGCGATCGCGCTCGGCTTCGTCGCCGATCCCACCGAGATCGTCGCTTCGAAGGGGCTGCTGTACGGCGGCGACGCGTCCCTGCTCGGCAAGCAGGTGGTGGCCGTCCTCGCCATCGGTACGTTCTCCTTCATCGTGTCGTTCGCGGTGGCCAAGCTCATCGACGTGACCATGGGCTTCCGGGTCACCGAGGAGGACGAGCTGGCCGGCATCGACAGCGCCGAGCACGCCGAGACCGGGTACGACCTCGTGGGAGCCGCCTCGGGCGCCAGCCTGTTCGGTACGGCGAGCGTGGGTCTCAAAGCAACCGCACGGGAAGGGGCGGACGCATGAAGCTGGTGACCGCAGTGATCAAGCCGCACAAGTGGGACGAGGTCCGCCAGGCGCTGGAGACGTTCGGGATCGCCGGGATGACGG